>DATIPV010000226.1:0-6375 GCA_035471525.1 Robiginitalea sp. | reverse complement strand
GGGGGCCCGATGCCGCTGGACCTCGACCTGAAGATCGACAAAGGGGAGCGGGTGGCACTCTACGGACGGTCGGGGGCCGGTAAAACATCTACCCTGCGAATGCTCGCCGGGCTCATGAAGCCGGATTCCGGCCGTATCGAGGTAAACGGACGGTGCTGGTTCGACGCGGCACAGGGTGTGAACCTGAACCCGGGCAAGCGCAATATTGGCTTCGTTTTCCAGGATTACGCCCTGTTCCCCAACATGACTGTACGCGAAAACCTCGAGTTCGCCCGGGGGAAAAGGCGAAACCCCGGATCGATTTCGGAGCTCCTGGAGATCATGGAACTGGGAGCGCTGCAAAACAGCCGACCGGGCCGTCTTTCCGGGGGGCAACAGCAGCGCGTGGCCCTGGCGCGCGCCCTGGTCTCTGAGCCGGAATTGCTGCTGCTCGACGAGCCCATGGCAGCGCTGGACCCTGAAATCCGCCACCGGGTGCAGGACTACCTGCTGAAAGCCCACCGACAGTTTGGATTTACCCTGGTGGTAATCAGCCACGACGCCGGCGATATTTTTAACCTGGCAGACCGGGTTTGCCTGATGGAAAGGGGCATGGTATCGCGGGAAGGAACCCCTGGGGAGGTCTTCCTGAGCCGGGCCACCAGCGGCAAATTCCAGTTTACCGGAGAAGTGCTCCGGCTCGAAAAGGAGGATATGGTCTGGGTGGTGACCGTCCAGATCCAGTCTCAGCTGGTAAAGGTGGTGGTGCTGGAGGAGGAGGCTGCGGGTCTCGCGGTGGGAGACCGCGTACGGGTCGCCTCGAAGGCTTTCAATCCCATCCTTACCCGCCTGGACCCCGGTTCCCGTTAAAATCGCCCCCACTGATTAAACCTTGCCCCCCCTGTAGGCATCTAAAGTACGTCGCGCCGCGTCGGACAGACCGGTTTGGCGCCCTATTCACAAAATAACTTTTCCATGATTTTCAACACCCGCAAAATCAGCGACCAATTCAGAGTGTTTCACCGTTATTTGGGATTTTTCCTGGCCGGCATCATGGCCGTTTACGCCATTAGCGGCATTGTACTGACCTTCCGCAATACCGATTACATGAAAAGCGAGGTTCAGGTGCAGGTTTTGCTGGAAAAGGGTCTGGAAGGCGAGGCCCTGGGGACTGCCCTGCGCAGGCGCGGCTTCCAGGTGCAGAAAACCGAGGGCGAGCTGATTTATTTTGAAGGCGGCACCTATAACTCCGCCACAGGGGAGGCAGAATACCTGGAGAAACGGCTCCCGGTGGTACTCGAGAAAATGAACAACCTCCACAAAATGCATTCCGGGAACCCGCTTTTTTGGTTGGCCATCTTTTTCGGCTTGGCCCTGCTCTTCTTTTCGGTATCTGCCTTTTATATGTTCTTGCCCGGGGCCCCTGTTTATAAAAAGGGCCTGTATTTTGCAGGGGCGGGTTTCCTGCTTACGGTGATTCTATTGTTTATCTGAGGAACCCCCGGCACCCTACTTCGCGCCTACCAAATTAAAGGCTCCCTGCAGGAGCACCTGGCTGCTCTCGCTCAGGCCCGATTCGGGTTCCAGGGCGATATAGCCCTGTAAAGCGGGCCCTACGGCTACCTGCACCTGCCGAAAGGCGTATCCCGTTTCGGAAGATTCCTCCAGGATCAGCAAATAGGAGGCGCCGCCGATAGATATTACTGCGGTTTCGGGAACCGCCAGGTACTGTTGCTGCCCTGCCCCCTCGATTTCAATCTGGGCCCGCACGAACATGCCCACCAGAAAATGGGCCTCTTTTTCCTCTTTCAGGTGTGCGTGGACCTTTACCGTGCGATTTTCGTCCAGGGCCGTGCCGATGAGATGGACCCGGGCGTCGTACAGGCTGTCGGATAGTTCCGGAAGGCTGAATCGGATGTCCTGGCCGATTCGCACGCGCTGCACATCCTTTTCATAAACGGTCAGTTCCAGGTGAATGTGATCGCTGTTGATAATTTCCACGATTTCGGTGGCCGGCGAAACAAAGGAGCCTTTGCGGACATTCACGGCTGTGACAGAGCCGTCAATGGGAGCTAACACCGGGCTCAGCGAACTGAGTTCTCCGGCTTCAACCGATTTCGGGGAAATATGGAGAAGCTCGAGCTGACGCCTCAGGCCGTTAGACCTAGCCAGGGCCGTGCGGTACTGGCTCTCTGCCTGGAGGAACAGTTTCTCGGAGCTGATCTGTTCTTCCAGCAAGATCTTTTGGCGCTGGAATTCCGATTCCAGAAAGGGAAGCTGTTCCACGGTTTCCAGATACTGCTGCTGGAGCTCGAGGAACTCCGGGTTTTCAAGGGTTACGATGCGCTGGCCCTGTCGTACCCGGTCGCCGATGAGCAGGGAAAAATCGCG
Organism: Robiginitalea sp.; assembly: GCA_035471525.1. Classification (GTDB taxonomy): domain Bacteria; phylum Bacteroidota; class Bacteroidia; order Flavobacteriales; family Flavobacteriaceae; genus Robiginitalea. Next base: position 4,005 of record DATIPV010000226.1, on the reverse strand, counting down.
CACAAACCCGCCGCTTACGGCGCTTACCGATGCGCGGTTTTCGGGCGGCACGTCTATTGTTCCGCTAACCTGCAGCACCTCGGGGAAGTCTCGCGTAACGGGTTGGCCCAGCACCATGCTGTTCGACTCGAATTGTTCCACGCTCAGATGGATAAGGCTGTCGTCGGCAGCGGGGTCGCTTGCTGCAGACGATTTATCGGCTCTGTTGCAGGACTGGCCTAGTAGGGCCAGCGCAAGGAGTACCGGTATATGGAGATTGGCAGAGGGCTTCATAGGGTTTAATAGGTGATGTAGTTAATGTTCAGGACGGTTGCGTTGTACAGTTCCAACTGGTCGAGATAGGAGATCCGGATTTCGTAACTGTTTTCCAGGCTCTGGATGTATTGGAAAAAATCGATTTCCCCGCTGCGCAAGCTGTTCTCTGCGGCTCTGAGGATGGCGTCGGCCAGTTCGCTGCCTTCCTGCTCGTAGTAAGCCATGGCCTCGTTGTGCTGTCGCAGTTGGGCCTGCAACTGCTCGAGTTGCGACTGCAGCCTGATGCCGATGCCCTTGTTTTCCTCTGCCTGGGCGGTTTCGGCCAGCCTGGCGGTGCGAATCCGGGCGGCCTGCCCGTTGAACAGCAAGGGGATTTTGACCCCCAGGCTGTATCCTTCCAGGGCCCCATCGAGGGCGCTATTGCTGCCCTGAAAGTATTCCACGCTCAGATCGGGAAGCAATCGGTGCGACTCGGTCTGCCGGGCAAACTTCTGAGCGAGCAGGCGGTTGGAAAGCATTTGTATTTCCGGAAGGCCGGCGAGTTCCGGAACCTGAACCAACAGTCGCTCGGGTTCCGGCTCTGCCAGGGAAAGGGGGCCTTCGGCCTGAACCAGGCCCAGGATTTCGCGCTCCAGGGTTTCGGCCCGGGTCCGGGCCGCATCCAGCCTCAAACGGGTTTGCCGTTGCCGCGAGCGGGCAGTCACTTTTTCCAGGTAGTTCGTGGCACCCAGCTCGAATCGCCTGTCGGCGGCTTTGGCAAAGGCGAGATACAGGCTGTCCAGGCGCCCATAGATCTTGGCTTTATGTCGGGCGATCAAAAACCGGTTGTATAAACTGCTGAGGTTGTGGCTCAGCTTTCTTTGATCGGCTTCGTACTGATTCCGGGAGGTCTGGGCCAGGTAATACCCGGCCTTGTACCTTTTGGCGTACACGGTCGGAAATTCGAATCCCTGGCGCACCCCGAATACCCCGAGCGGGAGGCCGTTGGCCAGGTTGTTTTTGTCGTAGCCGTAAAAGAGCTCGGTCTTGTCAAATTCCAGTGCCGTTCCCACGGAAGCATCGGCCGATTCCCAGCGCAGCCGGGAAGCTTGCAGCCCCGAGTTGTGGAGTTCTGCCAGGTGTATCAGGCTGTCGAGCCCGACCCCTTCCTGCTGCGCCTGCACGGGGGCGGAAAGCCCGAGGAATACCAGCAGGGCCATTGTCTTTCTGATCTTTTTCCCAACCCAAATCCTCGGGTGGTGGTCCCGGCTAAAGATGGAATACAGCACCGGGAGCACGATCAGGGTTAGCAGGGTGGCGCTTACCAGGCCCCCGATGACCACCGTGGCCAGCGGGCGCTGCACTTCGGCCCCGGCGTTGGTCGAAACAGCCATGGGCAAAAAGCCCAAAGCTGCGGCAGAGGCCGTCAGCAACACGGCCCGGAGCCGGTCGAGAGACCCTTGCCGGATGAGCAGTTCAATATCTTCATCGCCCTGGTGCCTCAGCTCCTTGAAGTGTTCGATCAGAACGATCCCATTCAAAACGGCAATCCCGAAGAGAGCGATAAAGCCCACCCCGGCCGAGATGCTGAAGGGCATGTCGCGCAACCAGAGCAATAACACCCCGCCAACGGCCGCCAATGGGATGGCCGAGAAAATGATCAGCGCTTCTTTGATGGAATTAAAGGCAAAGTACAGCATCAGGAATATCAGGATAAGCGCAATGGGTACGGCTATCTTGAGACGGGCTTTGGCGCTCTGAAGGTTTTCGAACTGCCCGCCGTAGGTAATGCTGTATCCCGTGGGGAGGGTTACGTTGGTTTCGATAAGGGCCTGAACGTCGTCGACGACCGACTGCAGATCGCGATCGCGCACATTGATGCCGACCACTACGCGCCGGCGCGTATTGTCGCGCGATATCTTGGCCGCCCCTTCCTGGTAGCTGATCTGGGCAACCTGGCTCAGGGGCACTTTCCCCCCGTCGGGGAGGTCTATGTAGAGCTGCCGTATTTCGTCCAGGTCGTTGCGCTGGCTGGGATCGAGCCTGACTGCCATGTCAAAGATGCGTTCCCCCTCGAAGACATGCCCCACGATTCGGCCCGCATAGGCCAGGGAAAGCATGTCGTTGATATCCTGTATATGAAGGCCGTACCGGGCAATTTTGGAACGGTCGTAGGCCACGTTGAGTTGCGGGAGGCCCTCTATTTTCTCCACTGTAACGTCGGCGGCTCCGGGAACCGTTTCGGCCAGGATGTGGATCTGTTCCCCGAGCCGTGCCAGAACGCTCAGGTCTTCCCCGAAGACCTTGATGGCGATATCGGCCCGTACGCCGGTAATCAATTCATTGAAGCGCATTTCTATGGGTTGGGTAAATTCTACTTCCATGCCCGGGATCACCAAAAGGGCTTCCTTGAAGCGGTTCGCCAGGCCGTCCTTGCTGTCGGCGCTGACCCATTCCGAAGGGGGCTTGAGGGTTATGATCACGTCGCTCTCCTCCATGCTCATCGGGTCTGTGGGGACTTCAGCTGCCCCGATGCGCGTAACCACCTGATCCACTTCCGGAAACTGGTCTATCAGGATTTTTTCGATCTGGGTGGTGGTTTCGATTGTCTTGCTCAGGCTGGTGCCCGTTTTGAGGATCGGCTGGATCACAAAATCGCCCTCGTCCAGGGTCGGGACGAATTCAGCCCCCATTCGGGAGAATAAAAATCCCGCAGCCGCCAAAAATCCCAGGGCCAGGCCGATAATGGCCTTCTTGTGGGTCAGGGCCCAGTCCAGGGTGGGCCCGTAGAGGTCTGTCAGCCAGGGGACCAGGCGCTGCGATATGTTCCGCTTCCGGTTTTCCCGTGTCGGTTTCAGGACCATGGAAGCCATTACCGGCACATAGGTAAAACACAGCAGCATGGCCCCGATCAGGGCAAAGCTGAAGGTAAGGGCCATGGGCCGGAACATTTTTCCCTCCACCCCGCTCAGGGCCAGGATGGGGATAAAGACGATGAGGATGATGAGCTGCCCGAAGACGGCCGAGTTCATCAGTTTGGAGGCCCCATTCAGCGTAATCTCGTCCTGGAGCGCCCTCCGGTCTGCCCGGGCCAGTTTTTCGAGCTGCGAGGCGCCCGAACTGATCCGATAGGCGATGTATTCCACAATAATCACCGCCCCGTCAATGATGATCCCGAAGTCAATGGCACCCAGGCTCATCAGGTTGGCATCGACCCCGAAAGCGTACATCAGGGAGAGGGCGAAGAGCAGGGAAAGGGGGATTACGGAGGCCACCACCAACCCCGAGCGCAGGTTGCCCAGGAGCAGGACCACGACGAAGATCACGATGATGCACCCTAAAAGCAGGTTTTCCTCAACCGTGCCCGAGGTGCGGGCGATCAGTTCGCTGCGGTCCAGGAAGGCATTAATCCTGACCCCTTCCGGGAGCGTCCCGGAGATGGCGTCTACGCGATCCTTTACCGCCCCGATCACCTCCTTGGAATTAGCCCCCTTGAGCATCATGACCTGCCCGAGCACCTTTTCACCTTCCCCGTTGCCCGTAATAGCCCCGAACCGGACGGCATGCCCAAACCCCACACGGGCCACGTCGCGCACATAGACGGGCACCCCGTCGACCGACTTCACCACCGTGTTCTCGAGATCTTCCAGGGAACCTGCCAGGCCCTCCCCCCTTATGAAATAGGCCTGGTTGACCTTTTCGATATACCCGCCCCCGGCCACGCTGTTGTTCTTTTCCAGAGCCCTGACCAAATCGCTCACCGTAATGTCC
>DATIPV010000225.1:0-3024 GCA_035471525.1 Robiginitalea sp. | reverse complement strand
GCAACACCACGCTGTTTAAACCTGCCAAACACGGGGTGCTCCTGATAACCCCGCTCCTGGAGGCTTTTCAGACCAGCTTTCCCAAAGGGGTGGTGAATATCCTCTTCGGAAGGGGGCGTGCGGTGGCGGCGCCTATCATAAAAACCGGCAAAATAGACGTACTGGCCCTGATCGGGAACAGCAAATCGGCCAATGCCCTGCAGGAGCAACACCCGAAGAGCAACCGTCTGCGCCTGGTCCTGGGGCTGGAAGCCAAAAACCCGGCCATCGTCCTGCCCGATGCCGATATGGACCTGACCGTGCAGGAATGCCTTACCGGGACGCTCTCCTTCAACGGCCAGCGCTGTACCGCTTTGAAGGTGGTCTATGTGCACGAAAAAGTAAGGGAGGAATTCCTGGAGCGTTTTTGCGAGGGGGTAGACAGCCTGAAGTTCGGGAACCCCTGGGACCCGGGAGTTAAGCTTACCCCGCTTCCGGAGGCCGATAAGCCCGATTACATCCAGGAACTCATCGACGACGCCCTGGCCAAGGGGGCCCGTATCATGAATCCGAAAGGCGGGCAGCGCTCGGAGAATTTCATCTGGCCGGCCGTGCTTTATCCGGTTACCAAAGAGATGCGCGTTTACCGGGAAGAACAATTCGGCCCGGTAATTCCGGTACTGTCATTCAAGGATATTGAGGAGCCGCTCGACGACATGTCGGAGAGCAATTACGGACAGCAGGTGAGCCTGTTCGGGAAAGATGTGTACACCCTGGCACCGCTGATCGATACGCTGGTTAACCTGGTTTGCCGGGTAAACCTGAATTCGTCCTGCCAGCGCGGGCCCGACGTATACCCTTTCACCGGCCGCAAAGATTCTGCCCAGTCTACCCTGAGCGTACACGACGCCCTGCGCTCGTTCTCGATCCGGACCTTTGTCGCCTTCAAGGACAATGCGCTTAACAATGCCACCGTGGAGCAGTTGCTGGACACCAAGGCATCCAATTTCATCAGTACCGATTATATTTTATAGTTCCTTATTTGCCGGTTGCCATTTGAGGCAGCGAGGCAGCTGCCCCCCTGTTATTTGTAAACCGTTCCTGCCCGGCCGGCAGGTAACCCTATCCCGCCTGCCATGAACGCGAGAAAAGCGCATACCAAAGCCCTGATTTCCCTGGCCATGGGGGCGTTCGGGATAGCGCTTACCGAATTTGTGATCATGGGCATCCTGCCCGAGGTGGCCGGATCGCTCCAGGTGACCATCCCCGAGGCCGGCCACTTTATAGCCGCCTATGCACTTGGCGTGGTTATAGGGGCCCCCGTGCTGGCGGGGATCAGCCATCGCTGGACCTCGAGGCAGGCCCTGATGGCCCTGATGGTATGGTTCACGGTTTTCAACGCCCTGTCGGGCCTGGCCTCGAACTATGCCATAATGCTGGCCCTCCGCTTCCTTTCCGGATTGCCCCACGGGGCCTTTTTCGGCATCGGGGCCGTGATTGCGGCCAGGCTATCCCGGGAAGGGCGGGAAGCCCAGGGCATTGCCAAAATGTTCGTGGGCTTTACCCTGGCCAATGTAATCGGGGTTCCCCTGGGCACCTACATTGGGAATGTGTTCCACTGGAGCCTGTCGTTTGCCCTGATAGGCGGGGTGGGCCTGCTTACGGTGGCCAGCCTGTACGCCTGGATGCCTGAAGTTTCCACCCGCCCTTCTTCAGCTGACAACCAGGGCATGAACCGGTCGCAGAAGCGGGAGCTTGTGGCCCTGCTGGCCCTTACGGCCATCGGTACCGGGGGCTTCTTTGCCTGGTACAGCTATATTGCCCCTTTGCTGATTGATGTGGCCGGCCTGGCGCCTGCCGAGGTGAGTTACGCCATGATCCTGGCCGGCCTGGGCATGGTGGCCGGCAATATGCTCGGCGCCAAAATGGTGGAATGGTTCAGCCCGGTGCGGGCCATCGTGGTTGGCATGAGCGGTATGAGCGCCATGCTATTGTTCAATTCGTTCATGGTTTCAGACCCGGCCTGGGCCCTGTTCCTGTGCTTCGCGATCGGCCTGGTTACCTTTACCCTGGCTGCCCCGATACAGATGGCCATCATCGACGCCTCCCGGGGTTCTGAAATGCTGGCCTCTTCCTGGAACCAGAGCGCCTTCAACATTGCCAACGCCAATGGGGCTTACCTGGCGGGCCTGCCCATTGCCTATGGCTTCGGTGTGGTGGCCGCCGGAAGGGTAGGAGCCGCGCTGGCTGCCCTGGGAGCTGCCATGGCCCTGGCTATCTGGTTGCGCAAACGCAGCAGGCGCCTGGCAGGGAGTCGCAAGTCGCCCGGGTGACAGGGTGCCCTGCAGGGAAGTAGGGAAAGGTCGCGTGGAATGGCCCGGATATCCTCAGCTGATATTGAGCATTTTTTCCGTCGCCTTGATGGCCGATACGGTCTGGTCCGAATCCAGGCCCCGGGTGATGAATTCCCGCTCGTCGAGCCGCCAGGTGATCAGGGTCTCGCAAAGGGCATCCGAATGGGATCCGGGGGGGATGCGCACGGCGTAATCGGTCAGCAGGGGCAGGGGTTTTTTAAGACTCTTGTACACTTTCCGCAGGGCGTTCATAAAGGCGTCGAACTGCCCGTCGCCCTGTGCGTGGGCCTCATATAAGTTACCTTCGATTTCCAGGGAAACCGTGGTAGAGGGCTGCAGGCCCTTGGCGTGGGTGAGCACGTAGGAGCGGATAAAGACTTTCTGGGCATGTGTATCGGTGTCCAGCACGTCCGAAATGATATACGGCAGGTCTTCCTGGGTCACTTTTTCCTTCTTGTCTCCCAGCTCGATGATGCGGGCCGTAACCTTTTGCAGTTCCTCCTCATTGAGCGTAAGGCCCAGCTCCTGCAGGTTTTTCTGTATGTTGGCCTTTCCTGAGGTCTTCCCGAGGGCGTACTTCCGCTTGCGGCCGAAGCGTTCGGGCATCAGGTCGTTGAAATAGAGGTTCTTCTTGTTGTCGCCGTCGGCGTGGATACCCGCAGTCTGGGTAAACACATTGTCGCCCACTATG
>DATIPV010000224.1:0-1694 GCA_035471525.1 Robiginitalea sp. | reverse complement strand
ATAGGCGGTTGCGCGCAGGCGGTTGCGCGCATCAATCCGGTCGGTATAGGTCGCAATCAGGTCGTAAAAGCCGGCCTGGTCGCCGCTGATCTTATCTTCGTCCAGGCTTTGCAGTATCCAGTCGGAATAGGCAGCGCGCCCTCCCAATACCAGGGATGACCGGCCTTTGGCCATGGGTATCTCAAATGCCAGGTTCGCCGTAACCGGCCCCACAGACCCCTCCCCTTTCAGGTCGAGGGTGTCGCCTGCCACGGTATGGATATCGAAGACGGAAGAAAGCCGGCCGCCGTATTCAACCGGTACCACGCCCTTGTAGATATCGACGCTTTCCACCACAAAGGGATTCAGGGCCTGGAAGATGCCAAAAAAATGGGTCGGGTTATATACAGTGGCCCCATTGAGCAGGAACTGGTTCTGGTCGGCCCGGCCGCCCCTTACGTTGAGGCCCGTGGCGCCTTCCCCGGCGCTGGAGATCCCCGGCAGGGTGGCCGCCACCTGCAAAACGTTCCGCTCACCCAGCACCAGGGGAATATCCTTGCTTTCCTCAGCGAAGATACGGTCGGTCCCGGCTGTTACTTCCTCCACATTACTGTCGCGACGGGCTTCCACCACAACCTCCTGCAATTCCTGAACGCCTTCTTCCACAAACAAATCCAATGGCCCGTCTCCATACAGCACGACCCGCTTGCGGATGCTTTTCATGCCGATAAAGCGGGTCTGCAACTGGTGCAGGCCCGGGGGGAGCTGCAGGCTGAAGTAGCCGTTGGCATCGGTGGTGGTACCCTTACCCAGATTCGTTATGAGGACGGCCAAATCCGAAACAGGAGTCCCTGTACTGCGTTCGCGCACAACCCCGGAGAGGGTATAGCTGCCCGCCGCCTGCCCTGCCTGCTGCTTTCCGACCCGCACAGTTTCGATCGGGTCCTGGGCAGGGGAATTCTCCAGGGGCACAAAGATTGGGGCCGCTGCCACCGGCACAGCGGTCGCCGTTAAGGGTTGCTGCGCCTGCTGCCCGAAAAAACCAATGGGAAGCCGATCGTAAATAAGGTTGTTCAGGGTAAGTACGAAAGAACCCGCATCATACCTGTATACATTCAGCTCGCTGCCCGATAATAAAGTCGCCAGTAATTCTTCCAGGGACAAATCCTGGTAATCGCCGCTGAGGGTGGTTGGGTCGAACCACTCAGAAAGGTAGTAGATCCTGATCCCTTCCTGCGCCTCCAGCTGGTTGAATACCTCTGGCAAAGTGAGGTCTGTGAAACTGAACCGTACCGGCATATCCGGTTCCTGTGCCCTGAGGAGCCCTGCTGAAAAAAAGCAAAGCAACAGGAACAAGCGGCACATCTGTTTCATGAAAGACAGTTCCTGTAAACCCGTTTGGAGCTAATTCCTGTTATATTAATTGGAAATCTGGATTGAACAGGCCTCTGATAGAGGCTGCTGCCAGACCGTAAGAATCTGATACCCGAATATACTGCTTTTTCACTATAAAAGAAATAAAAATGATTCCCGGGGATGTGCCGGTAACCGGGGGTCTTATCTGGGGACAAAAATCAGGGTGTGGCGCACAGCCTCCCGGATTTCGCTGCGATTCAGCATCATTTTCCGGAACTCGCCCCGGGCGTACATTTCGGCCTGGTCGTCGTAATGCGGGCTGAAGGGATTGCCCGATTGCCCGGTGGGCAGAATGCTCA
>DATIPV010000223.1:0-6357 GCA_035471525.1 Robiginitalea sp. | reverse complement strand
TCCCGGGAACGTTCGGCCAGACAGGAAATTTCCTGGAATTCCGCGACAGGCTGTTTGTTGGGACCAATGGCATGGGGCTCATCGAAATTACCGGCACAACTTTTCGGGATGTCCGCCGGGATAACAATTATGATTTCAGGTCTTCAGTCATAACGCAGTCCAAGGCCGACCCCAAACGCATTTACGTAGAGCATAACGGGGGGCTGCGCGTTTTCTATTTTAACGAATCCGTCGCTCAGTTTGTGGAGGAAACCTCAACCGGGGATTACATCATAAACAGTGGGGGCGTCTTTGAAAAACCGGATGGATCCATTTGGCTTAATACTTCGGCCGACGGAGAGATCATAAAGATCACCCCTAACTGGGTTGACGGTAAACTGGATCTCGGCAGCTCTGAATACAGGCGTTATACTTCAGAAGACGGACTTCCCGATACGGCAATTGGTATGTCGGAAGTCTTTGGTGAAACCATGATTTGGTCAGGAGAACTTGAGAAAACCTATGGATACAACCCTGTAACCGATCGATTTGAAGAGGCTGAGTTTTTTTCTAATCAATACATTGATTGGGGGAACCCTGGGAGTACAAGTTTTGACACCGAAAGCGGGGAGCATTGGTTTAACGGGGGATCCGGCATCATGGTTGCCAAAAAAGGGTCTGACGGCACCATTCAGGTAAATACGGATACCTTCAAGGAACTGAAGAACAACCGGATCTTCTCTATGTACCCAGAGGAACCCGACGCCGAAGGCAACCGTGTGGTATGGTTTTCAGGCCCGGAAGGGGTTATTCGATACAAGGGAAAACTCGATACACCTTCGTTTCCGGATTTCCACGTTTCGATCCGCCATATTGCCATGGCGGGGGATTCCACTTTGTATGCCGGGAATATAGACTACCCGGAGGACCTTGAAATCGCCTATGACCGCAACGCTGTCACCTTTGGCTATGCGGCCCCCCTTTTTGTCGGACAGAAGGACATCCGGTACAGCACCTGGCTCACGGGGCTAGACGAAGGTTGGTCGGAATGGACTTCCCTGACCTCCCGGGAATACATCAACCTGCCGCCCGGCAGCTATAATTTCCAGGTTCGGGCCCGGAATGTGTATGGGGATATTTCCGAGGCGGCTTCGATACCTTTCATTATCAATTACCCCTGGTACCGCAGCTGGTGGGCCTACGCCCTGTACCTGCTGGGCTTCGTGGTTCTGGTCTGGTCGGTGGTCAGGGCCCGCACAGGCATCCTGCTGAACCAGCAAAAGGCCCTGGAGCAGAAAGTGGAAGCCCGTACCCGGGAGGTGCAGCAGCGGCTCAATGAACTGGCCACGGTCAATTCGGTGAGCAAGGCCCTGAACGACAAGCTCGAGCTCAATGCGCTTATCCTCTTGGTGGGCGACAAGATGAAAGAGGTATTCAATTCCGACATCACCTACCTGGCCCTGCTCGACCAGGAGAATAATGTGATCAACTTCCCCTACCAGCACGGCGACAACATGCCGCCCATGAAGCTAGGGGAGGGGCTAACCTCCCGCATCATCCAGACCGGGGAGCCCCTGCTGATCAACAAAGACACAGACATCGTCGCCGAGTACGACAAACACGGCCTGAAGCAGACCGGGAAACAGGCGGTTTCCTACCTGGGCGTCCCCATCCCGGTGGAAGACGCCATTATCGGGGTGCTGAGTGTACAGAGCCTGACCAGGGAAGGCCGGTTTACCGAGGAAGACAAGAACCTGCTCAGCACCATTGCCATCAACGTGGGGGTGGCCCTGCACAATGCGGAACTCTACGAGGAGGCCAAAGAAGCCAAGGCCCGGGCCGAAGACGCCAATGAGGCCAAGAGCGCCTTCCTCTCCACGGTGAGCCACGAGCTGCGCACCCCGCTCACTTCGGTGCTCGGGTTTGCCAAGATCATCCGGAAGCGGCTCGAAGACAAGATATTCCCGGCGGTTACCGTAGACGACCAGAAGATCAAGCGCACCATGATGCAGGTAAGCGAGAACCTCGATGTGGTGGTGTCGGAAGGGGAACGCCTGACCACCCTTATCAACGACGTGCTCGACCTGGCCAAGATCGAATCGGGCCGCATGGAATGGAACATGAAGCCCATCTTTCTGCAGGACGTCATCGGCCGGGCCCTGTCTGCCACTTCCTCCCTCTTCGAGCAGAAGAAGCTGCAGCTCAAGAAAAAGGTGTCGGATAGCCTGCCGCTGGTCAGAGGGGACGAAGACAAGCTCATACAGGTGGTAATTAATTTGCTGTCCAATGCCGTTAAGTTCACCCCCAAGGGCACTGTTTCCGTAGAGGCCTACCAGGATAAGAACCAGCTGATCGTGGAAGTGCAGGACACGGGCATTGGCATTGCCGAGGCCGACAAGAACAAGGTCTTCGAGCGGTTCCGCCAGGCGGGCGACACGCTCACCGACAAGCCGCAGGGCACCGGCCTTGGGCTGCCCATCTGCCGAGAGATCATCGAACACCACGGCGGCATCATCTGGATGAAGAGCGAGCCCGGCGTGGGCAGCACCTTCTATTTTTCCATTCCGCTGATGGGGGAAATTAGCCAGCAGCCAATACAGCTCGAGCGCATCCTCAACAGCCTGAAAAAACAGATCAAGCACACCTCCCACAAAGCGATGAAGGAATCGGCCACCATCCTGGTAGTGGACGACGATACGCCCATCCGCTCGCTGCTCCGGCAGGAACTATCCGATGCGGGGTACAACGTAGCCGAAGCGGCCAACGGGAAGGCCGCCCTGGATATGGTGCGCATCCAAAAGCCCGACCTGATTATCCTCGACGTGATGATGCCCGAGATCAACGGGTTCGATGTGGCAGCCGTTCTGAAAAACGACCCGGCCACCATGGACATCCCCATTATCATCCTTTCCATTGTGGAAGACAAGGAACGCGGCTTCCGGATCGGGGTGGACCGCTACCTGACCAAGCCCATAGACACGGAAAAACTCTTCCACGAGGTAGACGAACTCCTGGAACAGGGGGTTTCCAAAAAACGGGTGCTCGTGGTGGACGAAGATGCCTCTACCGTGAAGTCCCTGTCGGAAGTATTGTCGGCACGCGGCTACAAGGTAATGGAGGCTAACCCGTCCAACCTGATGGAAACGGCCTCGGAGATCAAGCCCGACATCATTATGCTGAAGGCCATCCAGAACGTGGACGAAAAAAACCTGAAGGAGCTCAAACTCCGGGAAGGTTTGGAAAACGTGATGTTCTTCGTATACGAATGATTCCCAATAAACAATTCTAAAAACCAACTCGATTCCATGAATAAGAAACTGCTGATTGTCGACGACGAAGCCCATATCAGAATGTTAATCGAACAAACCCTCGAAGATCTGGAAGACGAGGGGGTAGAGCTCCTCTTCGCAGACAACGGAGAAAAGGCCCTGAGCATTATTCAGGAAGAAAGGCCCGACCTGGTCTTTCTCGACGTAATGATGCCCAAAATGAACGGGATGGAAGTGTGCCAGCGCGTCAAAAAGGAGCTGAAGCTAACGGATGTCTACATTATCCTGCTCACCGCCAAAGGGCAGGAAGTAGACCGGCAGAAAGGCCTCGACATGGGCGCCGACCGGTATATGACCAAGCCGTTCGACCCGGATGAGATGTTTGCCATCGCCGAGGAAATTTTGATGAAATAGCCGCATCGCCCATGAACATCTCCACCTCACAAAAAGCCCTGAAGCAGATCCTGAAACGGGATGCCGATACCCGTGGTCTGCTGGAAAACCTCAGTGCCGGGCTCGGGGTGGAATTCAGCTTTGAAGATGCAGAGGGGAACGTGCTTTGGGGCGACCCGTCTGATAAAAGCCAGTCGGCTGTTTTGGAGAACGGGGAGGTGCAATTGGGTACCTTCCGGTACAGCGACCCGAAGGCCCTTGCACTCTTCGATACCCTGAGGGCACTCTTTTTAAAGGAATGGGAAAAGAAGAAAATAGGCAAGGAGGTACTCGGGCTGTATCGGGAAATCAACATGATCTACGGCCTTTCGGAAATGATCTCCGAGAAGATCGACGCCGAATCCATTGCTAAGGTGACCCTGCAGGAGGCCACCCAGATCATCAACACCACCCACGGTCTGTTCCTTATGCTCGATGCCGATACCGACCGGGTGCTGGAGGTGGCGCATTACGGGGAGAGCCCGTTCCGCAATACCTTTATCCAGGACCAGGAAGAGGTGCTCAAGGAATTGATCCGTCGCGGTACCTCAGCCATCGTCCCGGCATCGCGTGTGGCCGGCAACCCGGCCCTCAGCCACCTGAAGGCCGTTATGTACGCCCCGCTAAAGGTAAAACACCGCACCCTGGGGATGGTTGTCCTGGGGCACGAGGAGGCCGTGGAGTACACGGCCGCCGAACTTAAGCTGCTAACGACCATTACCTTGCAGTCGGCCACTGCCATCGAGAGCGCCCACCTTTATCAGAAGGGGCTGAAGGAAGTGCGCGACCGGGAGGAAGCCATCCGGAAGATCCACGATGCCAGCCAGAAATTCGTGCCCTCCGAGTTTATCCGGTCGCTGGGAAGGGATCACATTACCGAAGTACATCTGGGCGATCTGGCAGAGCGGGAAGTTACCGTCGTATTTGCCGACATCCGGGGGTTCACCACCATCTCGGAGACCCTCGATCCCCGCGACAACTTTTTGTTCGTCAACGCGTTCAACAACCGCATGGGTCCGATTGTCCGGCGCCACGGAGGATTTATCATGCAATACCTGGGCGACGGCTTCATGGCCCTTTTTCCGGAGGGCTCGCAGGGTGCCCTCAGTGCCTCCGTGGAGATGCAGGAACGGCTTCGCGAATACAATGCCGAGCGCGCCCTGAAGAACCGTATGCCCGTGCAGGTAGGGATCGGGATGCAGAACGGCAAGCTCATCATGGGCATTACGGGAGACAGCGAACGGCTCGATGCAGCCATCATTTCCGATACCGTGAACACGGCAGCCCGCATCGAGGGCCTTTCCAAGCACTACGGCACGTCGATCTTGCTGACGCAGGAATGCAAAGACAGCCTCACAAACCCCGACCAGTTCGACTTCCGCTACCTGGGAAGGGTACAGCTCAAAGGGAAGAACAAGCCCATAGACCTGTATGAATGCATAGACGGGGACCCGCCCGACCTGAAAGCCCACAAGCTGGAGAACCTGGAATTATTCAGCCAGGCCCTGGAGCGATACTTCAGCCGGGAATTTGCCATGGCGGCTGTAACCTTCCAGCAGATCTACAAAATGGACGAGCGCGACCAGCCGGCCAAGCTTTTCCTGAACCGCTCGGCCCACCTGATCACCCAGGAAATCGAGGAAAACTGGAAAGGGGTCGAAATGATGAACACCAAGTAATCCCTGCCGGCCAGTTGTCGATTTCTGAGCCCGATCGGGCGGCCATTTGAAAATAGGTTTATATTTGCACACCTATTGCAGGCGTGGTGGAATTGGTAGACACGCCAGACTTAGGATCTGGTGCCGCAAGGTGTGTGGGTTCGAGTCCCTCCGCCTGCACAGCTTTCTAGAGCCTCCCATCGGGAGGCTTTTTTTATGGCGGGGAGGGGCATACGGGAGTTATTGGGACTTTACCCGATACTGGTACGGGTTCCGCCCCGGGCTGTCTTTCGGCAGTTCCGGCAGGCGCTCGAACAGGCCCGTGGCCAGCATCTTTTTCTGGAACCGGCTGCGGTCCAGGGGCTCCTCCAGAATGGTCTGGTGCAGGTGGTGCAGTTCGGGCATGGTAAAGGAATCGGGGAGCAAATTAAAGGTCACCTGCTCGTGCCGGATGTCCTCCTTGAGCCGGTTGCGCGCCTCCTGCACGATGGCCGGATGGTCCATCCACATTTCCGGCAGCGCATCCAGGGGGTGCCAGGCAATGGCCTCGTCGATTTCCCCGACCCGCGGCCGGGTTTCTTCTATGTGCACCAGGGAGTAGTAGGCCAGGGTTACAAAGCGGTCGTTAATCCAGTAGTCGTCCCGCCAGGTTATGCCAGCCTGCTCTGCGAAGGCCTGCCACTGCTCGCTGAATGTGCGCTCCCCCGAGCCGAATACCGACAGGAATTTCAGGTGCGGCTCCTCCAGCCCCGTGCGTTGGGCCAGGATCCGGCGGGCCGCCTCATCGACCGACTCCTGCCGGCCGATATACCCCCCGGGCAGCAGCCATTTGTCGCCGATGCGCAGCAACAGGGCCTTGAGCACGCCCTGCTCGTAGCCGATAATGACGATGTCGACCGACAGGTTGGGCAAAAAATGCCCGGCCCCTTGTTCGTAAAAGGATCTCAGGTCCATGTCGTAAAAATACACTTTTGTGGCGTCCTGACACAATTGATTTGCTTATATTTGTGACAAACCGA
>DATIPV010000222.1:0-3084 GCA_035471525.1 Robiginitalea sp. | reverse complement strand
GCAGTAGTCAGAAACCGGCCCTGTCAGATTATGCAGATGGAGAAGATACGGTTGATTTCCTGTTGAGAACCTCTGCAATTTAGCCGGTGCAGCTGCTGGCCGTTTCCATGATATTTCGGTAAATTTGTCTGCTTAAAGAATGGTGTTGATGAACAAGCACAATTTTAGCGCAGGTCCCTGCGTACTCCCGGAGTCCGTGCTCCGGAAAGCCGCAGATGCGGTACTGGATTTCAACGGCATCGGCTTTTCCCTTATCGAAATCTCCCACAGGAGCTCCGATTTTGTTGCGGTGATGGATCGCGCGCGTCAGTTGGTGCTCGAGCTGATGGGGCTGGAAGACCAGGGTTACGAAGCGCTTTTCCTCCACGGGGGGGCCAGCCTCGAATTTCTGATGGTGGCCTACAACCTGTTGGAAAACCGGGCCGGGTATATCAATACGGGTACCTGGAGCGACAAGGCCATCAAGGAGGCGAAGCTGTTCGGGGAAGTTGTGGAAGTGGCCTCCTCCAAAGACCGGAACTATACCTATATCCCAAAAGGGTTCGCGATTCCGTCAGACCTGGATTACCTGCACCTGACCACCAACAACACCGTATACGGGACCCAGTTCCGGAACATACCCGAATCGACGGTCCCGCTGGTGGCCGACATGAGCTCCGACATCTTTTCCAGGACCCTCGACTTTTCGCGCTTCGGACTTATCTACGCCGGTGCCCAGAAAAATATGGGGCCGGCCGGGGTAACCCTGGTGGTGATCAAAAAAGACATCCTCGGGCGGGTAACCCGAAAGATTCCCTCCATGCTCGACTACCAGGTTCATATCTCCAAAGAGAGCATGTACAATACCCCGCCGGTATTTGCCGTGTACACCTCGTTGCTTACCCTGGAGTGGCTGCGCGACCTGGGTGGCATCGCGGCCATAGAGGAGATCAACGAGAAGAAGGCGAAATTGCTCTATTCGGAAGTAGACCTGAACCCGCTTTTCAGGGGAGCAGTTGAAAAAGAAGACCGTTCGTACATGAATGCCACTTTTGACCTGACCGAACCAGCCCTTAAGGAAACCTTCGATGCCCTGTGCAAGGAAGCCGGAATACGGGGCCTGGTCGGGCACCGCAGCGTCGGGGGGTACAGGGCCTCCATGTACAACGCCCTTTCCCTGGAAAGCGTGGGAGTCCTGGTAGATGTGATGAGCGACCTGGAACGCCGGGGCTAAACCGGAAAATAACACTTATGATGCGAATTTTAGCGAATGACGGACTCTCCGGAGCCGGGAAGTCGGCACTGGAAAAGGCCGGTTTTGAGGTAATCACCACGCGGGTGGCGCAGCCACAGCTGGCTGATTTTCTGAAAAGCGAAAGAATAACGGCCCTTTTGGTACGCTCTGCCACCCGGGTAGACCGGGCTCTGATCGATGCCTGCCCGGACCTGCAGGTCCTGGGGCGGATCGGCTCCGGACTCGATAATATCGATGTGGCCTACGCACTGGAAAAGGGCCTGCAGGTGGTTAACACCCCCGGAGCCGGAGCCGATTCGGTGGCCGAACTCGTTTTTGCCCACCTGTTAGGCGGCGCCCGCTTCCTGCACGAATCGAACCGGAATATGCCCCTGGAAGGCGACAGCCATTTTAAAGTGCTTAAAAAAGCCTATTCCGGCGGCATGGAGGTAAGGGGCAAAACCCTCGGGGTCGTAGGGATGGGCTATATCGGCAGGGCGGTGGCCCGGCTGGGTCTGGCATTGGGCATGCAGGTGATTTACACCGATCCCGATCAAAACCAGGTCGTTATCACACTTTCCCTGCAGAATGGCAGCCATGCGGTGGAAATCCCCCTGCGAGGCCTTGAACTGGACGAGCTGCTGGCTGCCTCCGATTTCGTGACCCTGCACCTGCCGGCACAGGACACGCAGCTCATCGGGGCCCGCGAGCTGGGCCTGATGAAACCCGGATCGGCCCTCATAAATGCAGCGCGGGGCGGGCTGGTGGATGAAAAGGCCCTGCTGGATTCCCTGGAATCGGGACATCTGCAATTTGCCGCCCTGGATGTCTTTGAATCGGAACCAACACCGGCCGTACAGGTGCTGATGCACCCGGGGCTTTCCCTGAGCCCTCATATCGGCGGTTCCACACGGGAAGCCCAGGAAAGGGCCTCTCTGGCAATGGCGCGGCAGGTGATCGAGCTGCTCGGGAAGCAGCAATCGGTTACGTAAAGCGACCGCTACGGCAGACGGGTAACCCGGTAGTTGGTAAACAGCAGCCGAATAGCCCCCTTTTGCCCGGGGTCTTCCTTCAGCTGGCCCTTGTCTACCTGAGCCTCCCTGCCCAGGAAACGGAGCGGTATACGGATATCGGAAACCTGGAAATGCACCGTAATGGCCGAGGGCAGAACATCGGAAGGCGCAGCGTATTCATAGGTTATATCGAAGGTCCCGTTCTTCTTGGTGCTAATCTGCGACTTGAGCATGCGCAACCGCTGCCGGTCGAGCCACAGAGTGGCAATGGAGTAGTCTGAGGCGTCGGTGGTGGGAATTACCTTTATGAGCTCGCACGAACGGCCCCGGTAACTGACTGTTCCCAGATTCAGGGTCATGAAGGGGTATCTGTACAGCTCGCCCAAACCGAAATCGAGGCCTTTTTTGGGGATCATCACAAAATCGTCGGATCGAATAAGCACCGAATTCCCCTGTTCGTACAGGAGCTCAGCGGTTTTTACCGGCATATTCACGTGCTGGATGTCTACTTCCATTTGCAGGGTAACTTCAAAACGGCTGATCGAATCGAGCCGTCCCTTCACCAGCGACAGGGCCCGATCGATATCCTGGGCCTGCATTGCTGCGGCCATTGCCATTACCCCGAAAAGTAGCGGGAAACGCCTCATGATATGTCTCGTTTTACGAATACGGCTATCCCCAGCAGGGCCGCCAAAGCAGAATATCCCAGTAAGACAACGCTATTGGTGACAATGGCATGCCACGGAATCTGCACATAAAATAAATATTGCCAGGTATCGGTCAGTTTTGGGAAGAAATACGCATTTACCCACTCCGAACCAAAATCGAATCGCAGCAGCAGGGTGGTTACCAGCAGGA
>DATIPV010000221.1:0-7814 GCA_035471525.1 Robiginitalea sp. | reverse complement strand
GGAGATCTGAACATCGGGGCGCGTATTGCCCACAAAAATGGTTTGCTGGGTGCTTTCAGACAGGAGGCCGGAGGCATCCATGGCCCGGGCACTCAACTGGAATTCCCCGTTGGCCGGATAGGTATAGTCCAGGTCGGGGGTCTCGGTTACCAGGCTGTCGCCGTTGCCCAGGTTCCAGACATAACGCATGGCATCGCCCTCCAGGTCCTGGGCATTCAGGGTTGCCCTCACTTTCAGGGGCGCCTGGCCCGAGGTCAGGTCGACTTCCAGCCCTTCGATCATGGGAGGACGGTTGCCCCCGTTGAATTCGATATAGCTCAGGCCGCTGTCGTCGTTCTTGGTAAACCAGCTGGTGCCGTATTCCAGGAGGTAGACACGCCCGGTAGGGCCCACTTCCATGTCGATCAGGTTGCTGAGTTTGATGTCGGAAGCGAACGGGATCATCTTGTTGAATGTGCCGTCCGGGAACAGTTCCACGGATTTCATCCAGCCGCGAATCCAGTCGTATACCAGCACCTTGCCGTCGTAAAAGTCCGGGAGCGACCCTTCCCCGTTGTAGAGGTCCTTGTAATAAGCCGGACCGGCCATGGCGTTGCGCCCGCCCGAGGCTACCTGGGGGAATTCGGCGCTCGCCCCGTAGTGATAGTACACCATGGCAGGCTGGGCCGGGGGCAGTTCCCGCAGGCCCGTATTGTTCCGGGAATCGTTGATCGGGTGGTCCGGGTCGTATGCTTCCCCGCTTTCCCCGGTGGCGTAGTCGTAAGCCCGGTAGGGCTTGTTGTCGGCGATAAAGAGCGGCCAGCCGAAATTGCCGGCCTGCCGGGCCTGGTTGATCTCGTCATAGCCGCGCGGCCCCCGGGTCTGCAGGCTGTCGGCCCGGGCGTCGGGCCCCACGTCGCCCCAGTACAGGTATCCGTTTTTCGGATCAACGGAGATGCGGTAGGGGTTGCGATGGCCCATGGTATAGATCTCGGGCCGGGCATTTGGGGTTCCCTCCGGGAAGAGGTTGCCCTCGGGTATGCTGTACGTGCCGTCCTCGTTTACGCGGATCCGGATAATTTTTCCCCTCAGGTCATTGGTATTCCCCGAACTGCGCCGTGCATCGTACTGTTCGCTGCCCGGCAGGTCGTTCAGCGGGGCGAAGCCGCTGTTCACGAAGGGGACATCAGGCTGGTTAAACGGAGTGGAGTTGTCACCCGTGGAAAGATACAGCAGTCCATCCCCGCCAAAGGCGATGGAGCCGCCGGTATGACAGCATATCTCGCGGTCGCTGTGCAGTTCCAAAATCACCTGTTCGGAGGCCAGGTCAAAATTGCCGTTGTGGTACTTGAAACGCGAAAGGCGATTGATCTCGGCCTCCCCTGTCGGGGAATAATACACGTAGATCCAGTGGTTGCTGGCGTAATCCGGGTCTTTCTGCAGTCCCATTACCCCTTCCTCGGCGTTGACACGGGGGGTGTGGAGGGTCTTGTGGTAGACATCCAGGTAAGCCACCTGGCGCAAGGTATCGTTAGCGCGGTCGTACAGCATGATCTCGCCCCGGCGTTGGGAGATCAGCACGTCTTCGTTGGGCAGTACCGTCATTTCGGTGGGCTCGTAGAACTGGCCCTCCACCAGGGGGATTTTGGTGAAGCGGTTCGCTTCCGGCGGAATCTGTGAATGGGCCTGGCGGTAATCCAGCTCCAGGTTTTCCCCTATGGCGTATCGAATTCCGCCCAGGATATGCTTCAGGTAGAGGTCTTCCGAAAAGCTCTCATCGGTGTGACCCAGGGCCGTATAAAAAGCACGGCCCCCGTCGTATTCGTGATACCAGGCCATGGGGTGGTTAGCCCCGTTAAGGCCGCCCTGGTAGGTAGATTCGTCGATGGTGAGCAGCACCTGCACATCCGGGTTCAACTTCTTGAAGTTGTACATTTCGTCGGTGCGGTGCCAAACCGTGTCCTGAAAGAATTCGGTGGCAGGGTGGTTCAGGGCCTTCACATGGAAATCGGCCTCGGGGGTGCCGGGCGGATGGCTCAAAAAGTAGGCCCCCGCCAGTTTTCCGTACCAGCCCCAGTCGTACTCGGTATCGGTGGCAGCATGGATGCCCACATACCCCCCGCCGGCCTGGATGTAGCGCTCAAAGGCGGCTTCCTGGGCGGCATCCAGCACATCGCCGGTTGTGCTCAGGAAGATAACCGCGCTGTACTGCTTCAGGTTTTCCTCGTTGAAGGCGGCCGCGTTTTCGGTGGTGTCTACGGCAAAATTATTTTCGGCCCCCAACCGCTGGATGGCGGCGATACCTGACGGGATGGAGGCGTGTCGAAACGCCATGGTCTTGCTGAATACCAGTACTTTAGGATCACCCTCGCGCTTGTGGCTGCACGAGGCGGTGAACAAGAGTACAGCGAGGGCCCCCAGAACAAATCTCAGTCGGTTCATGAATTGCTAGTTTCGGTTTAATGATATCAATTCGACTAATGTACAATTTACACCTCTAAGCATCCAAATTCATGAAAACTTTCATGTATTTTTAACACAAGTTGTTTTGTGTGTAACAGCCTGGCTGCAGGCACCTATCCTGAAAAGCTATGATCCAGAAACACCTGCCACCCCTGCTTGCCCTGCTTACCGGGGCGCTGACTTTCCTGAACTGCCGGCATACGGAACCCCGGCGCGGGCCGGGCTCTGTCCTGATCGAAAACGTGCAGCTGGTAGATGTTGTGGGCGGGGAGGTATGGCCCGATCGGCAGATCGCCGTCGATTCCGGACGCATCCTTTATATCGGCACCGAAGCGCCCGATGCCGCCTCCTTTGCCACCCGCATTGACGGCCAGGGCCTCTATGCGGTGCCCGGGCTCACCGAGATGCATGCGCACATACCCGCTCCCCCCGCCTCCGAAGTCCATATCGAGCAGACCCTGTTCCTGTACCTGGCCAGCGGGATCACTACCATCCGGGGCATGCTGGGGCACCCCTACCACCTGGAACTCCGCAAACGGCAGGAAGCGGGCGAACTGCTCAGCCCGCGCATTTTTACCTCCAGCCCGTCCCTGAACGGCAGCACGGTGCCCGACCCGGCCGAGGCCGCCCGGAAAGTGCGGCAATACGCCGCAGAGGGATACGATTTCCTGAAGATCCACCCCGGGATCCAACGCGAGGTATTCGACACCCTGGTACAGGCAGCCCGGGAAGCCGGCATTCCCTTTGCCGGACACGTGCCGGTGCAGGTGGGCATCCGCCATGCCCTGGAGAGCGGGTACGCCACCATAGACCATGTTGACGGCTACCTGGAAGGCCTGGTACCCGAATCGGCCGGGGTAAACCCGGAGGAAAACGGCTTTTTCGGATACAATTTCACTCCCCTGGCCGATACCTCCCGCATCGATGCCCTGACGGCGCTTACCCGCGAGAAAAAGGTATGGGTGGTGCCCACCCAAAGCCTCTTTGAGCGCTGGTTCGCCCCCACCGACGCCGACAGCCTGCTGGCGGAGCCCGAAATGCGGTATATGCCGGCTGACACCCTGAAAAACTGGAAGGCTTCTCACCTGCAATACCTGAACGACCCGGCCTGGAGCCCGGAACAATGGGCCGCCTTCGACGCCCTGCGCCTTCGGCTCATCTACCGCCTGTACCGGGACGGACACGGCCTGCTGATGGGTTCCGACGCCCCTCAGGTCTTCAACGTACCCGGCTATTCCATCCACCATGAAATCGACGCCATGCGCCGTGCGGGAATCCCCCCGGAAGACATCCTGCGGATGGGGACCCTATACCCGGCCCGCTTTTTCGGGAGGGAAGACCGGAGCGGCAGCCTGGAGGCCGGGAAGGAAGCCAGCCTGCTGCTGGTGGGCGGCAATCCCCTGGATGACCCGGCCGCTCTGGCCGACGTGCGCGGGGTGATGCTCCTGGGCAACTGGCTGCCCCGGGAAGTTCTCGATGCCCGGCTCGAGGAGATTGCCGCCAGCCGATAACCCGCCTGAAGGTTTCAGCATAGGGTAACCACCCACTGAAACCGCCCTCAAAGGCCACCCGGATCACCTGAAATGGACGCAAGATCCGGGCAGCCACTCAAACGGGGACCGGGAATGTTAAAATTTATCAGCGCCATTAAACGTTTCGGGCTTTCTGGAGTCCAATAACGGCATGCCGTTATGGGCAAAACCAGACGCGCATGCCATCTGCAAACACCCTTGCGAAGAACACTGAAACAAACTTTTTAAACCCTTAATGCACCCGTTAGTATGAGAACACTTCTGATCGCCTGCTGCAGCCTTATGGCAGGCTTTACGCTCCAGGCCCAATCGAACTGGTCGGCCGACAAGGCCCATTCCCAGGTCCAGTTTGAAATTACACACCTGCTGATCTCCACGGTCGCAGGAAACTTCACCGATTTCGAGATTACGGCCACGGCCGGGGATACATTCTCCGATCCCAAATTTTCCGCCACCATCCAAACCGCCAGTGTGAACACCGATAATGAGCGTCGCGATAACCATTTGCGGGGCGCCGATTTCTTCGAGGTGGAAACCTATCCCGAAATGTCCTTTGTTACCACCTCCGTGGAGTCTACAGGAGAGAATACCTTCGACCTGAATGGCGACCTGACGATGCACGGGGTTACCAAATCCGTTACGCTCAAGGGGTCTGTAATCGGGATCATCACAGACCGGCGCAGCCAGAAATTAAAAGCCGGCGTGCGACTCAGCACCACCATTGACCGGAAAGACTTCGGCGTGGGAACAGAAATGGGCATGGTAGGCGACCCGGTGGAGATTACCATTCGCCTGGAAATGGCACAGCAATAAACCCTGCAGGCCCGCAGCCTGACCAACTAAATACGCTTTAGCATGAGAACACCCAACCTGCGAATCCCGATGCTGGCGGCCGGCACCCTGGCGCTTGCCCTGCTTGCCGGCTGTGGCCCGAAATGGAAAGAAAGCCCGAAAGAAGGCTACAACCTGGTAGAAAACGAAGGGGGTCAAACCCTGGGTTATTCTCCAACTTCTGGGGTAACCCTGCTTACGGCAGACCGGTTTGCCTTCAAGGACCTTAACCGCAACGGCAGCCTGGAACCTTATGAAGATTGGCGCCTGCCGGCCGGAGAGCGGGCGGCGGACCTCGCCGGACGCATGTCGGTGGAACAAATTGCAGGGCTCATGCTTTACAGCGCCCACCAGCGAATTCCGGGGGGCGGTTTCAGGGGTGGAGACACCTACAACGGCAAGACACGGGAAGAAGCCGGCGCTCAATCGTTCGATCTGACCGATCAGCAGCAGAAATTCCTGACCGAAGACAACCTGCGGCACGTGCTGATCACCACCGTTGAAAATGCCGCCGTGGCAGCCCGGTGGAACAATAATGTACAATCCCTGGTGGAAGGCCTGGGCCTGGGCATTCCGGCCAACAACAGCACCGACCCGCGGCACGAGGCCCATTCTGACGAAGAGTTCACCATGGGAGCCGGGGGAGACATCTCGCGCTGGCCCGGATCCATTGGCCTGGCAGCCAGCTTTGACCCTTCCCTGGTAAAACAGTTCGGCCAGATCGCCTCGGTGGAATACCGGGCACTGGGCCTGGCCACGGCCCTTTCGCCCCAGGTAGACCTGGCTACCGATCCGCGCTGGTACCGCTTCTCGGGTACCTTCGGGGAGGAGCCCCGCCTGGCGACGGATATGGCCCGGGCCTACGTGGACGGATTCCAGACTTCCTCGCCCGAACGCACCATCTCGGGCGGCTGGGGCTATGAAAGCGTGAATGCCATGGTGAAACACTGGCCGGGGGGCGGAGCCGGAGAAGGCGGGCGCGATGCGCACTACGGCTTCGGCAAGTATGCCGTTTTCCCGGGCAACAACCTGGATATGCACAAAATCCCCTTCGTGGAAGGGGCCTTCAACCTGGATGGCGGCACCGGAAAGGCAGCTGCCGTGATGCCCTATTACACCATTTCTTTCAATCAGGACCCGGGCGGTGACAATGTGGGGAACGCCTTCAGCAAGTACTTCATCACCGACCAGCTGCGCGGCAGATACGGCTACGACGGGGTGGTCTGTACCGATTGGGGGGTGACCCGGGAAGATCAGGGCATGGACGTATTCGGCGCCACCCCCTGGGGCGTGGAAAGCCTTACCGTGGCCCAGCGCCACTATCGTATTCTGATGGCCGGCTGCGACCAGTTCGGCGGCAACAACGATGCAGGACCGGTGCTGGAAGCCTACCAGATGGGCGTTGCCGAACACGGGGAGGAGTACATGCGCAAGCGCTTCGAGACCTCTGCGCGCCGCCTGCTGACCAACATCTTCCAGGTGGGGTTGTTCGAAAACCCCTACCTCGATGTGCAGCATACCACGGAGGTCGTCGGCAATCCGGAATACATGAAAGCCGGCTATGAGGCACAGCTGCGTTCCCTCGTATTGGTCAAGAACCAAAGCGCCGTGCTGCCCATTGCCAGGGAGCGGAAGGTGTATATCCCACAGCGTTTCGTTCCGCCCTCGCGTTCGTTCTTCGGGCAGGAGGTCCCGGGACGCTGGGAATCGCCCCTGAAACCCGAACTGGCCAGCCGCTATTTCAGTGTTACCGACAATCCGGATGAGGCCGACCTGGCCGTGGTGGTCATTACCAGCCCGATCAACGGGCGTACCGCTGGCTACAGCGCCGCCGACGCCGAGGCAGGGGGGAATGGCTTTTTCCCCATCTCCCTGCAATACGGCCCGTATACGGCAACCGACGCACGCGACCCCAGCCTGGGAGGCGACGCCCGCGAGGGGGATGTGCTGAACCGCACCTACAAGGGCAAAACCGTCACGGCCCACAACCACACCGACCTGAAGCTGATCCGGGATACCGAGGCGGCCATGAAAGGCAAGCCGGTAGTAGTGGTGCTCAAGATGTCTAACCCCACCGTGGTATCCGAATTCGAAAAAGACATCGAAGCCCTGCTGGTCAATTTCGACGTTTCAGACCAGGCGGTGCTCGACATCCTGACGGGAGCCACGGAACCTTCGGGCTTGCTGCCGTTGCAAATTCCGGCCGACATGCACACGGTGGAAACCCAGCTGGAAGACGTGCCCCTGGACATGACCCCGCACGCAGATGCAGCGGGAAACGTTTACGATTTTGGATTCGGCATGAACTGGCAGGGGCCCATTGAAGATGCCAGAACTGAGACGTATGTCAAAGAGAAGTAATTGATTTATGATGAAATTGAGAACCATCCCGGTCCTGGCCGGGATGCTGTTTGGCACGCTCGCCCTCCGGGCGCAAACCGAGTCCTCCGACCCGCGTGAATCCTACCAATTGCAGATCAAACGCGCCTCTTCCCCCATTGTAATGGATGGCCTGTTAGGCGAACCGGCCTGGGACGAGGCCGAAGTGGCCCGGGATTTCTGGTTGAAATTCCCCCGCGACGGAGAACGTGCCCCCAAGCGAACCGAGGTGCGCATGACCTACGACGACCGCTTCCTGTATGTATTGGCGGTGTGCTATGGGCCGGACGAATATGTGGTCCAAACCCTGAAACGCGACAGCCGCTTTTTTGATGGGGATGGCTTCGGGATCGTGCTCGACCCCATGAACCGGCGCACCAACGGCTTCCTTTTCGGGGTGAGCCCCTATAACGTGCAGTCTGAAGACCTGTTGAGCCAAAGTACTTTCGGACGCCTCAATTTTTCCTGGGACAACCGCTGGTATTCGCAAGTTTCCCGGTTTAACGACCGCTGGATCGTGGAGATCGCCATCCCCTTCAAAACTTTGCGGTTCGAAACCGAGAATACGAACTGGGGCATCAACTTCTTTCGCAACGACCTCGTGTCAAACCAATACCACAGCTGGACGCC
>DATIPV010000220.1:0-3095 GCA_035471525.1 Robiginitalea sp. | reverse complement strand
GTATCCAGTATTCACGAAGTAATTCTTGGGCAGGTCGGCCTTCCCGACAAACAGGCTACCGTAAGCCCAGGCCACCATGGCGGCAAATATCATGGCGATGCCCAGCCAGGCGTTTTCGTGGTGCAGCAGGTCTTCCTGGCTTACCAGTAAATAAATGCCTGCAATGCCAAGCAGCACCCCGAACAGGGACATGGGCCTCAGGTGCTGCCCCTGCATCAGCCACATCAATAACATGACCAGCAAGGGCTGGGCCGAGATAATCAGGGCTGCGAAATTGCTGTCTACAAATTTCAGCGCCCACACCACCACGCCATTGCCGAAACTCAGGAAGAGGAATCCCGACACGATCGAGTTCCACAACTGTTTTCTCGTTATCTGCAGGTTTATGCCCATCAGGGCCGCCAGGCCGAAAATCAGGCCGCTGGCCGTAACGAATCGTATGGCCGCCAGCATGAACGGGGGCAGTTCGTCCACCGCTACTTTGTTGAGCAGGTAGGTAGAGCCCCAGATCACATAGATGGCGATAAAGGCGGCGATGATAAGGGGCAGCTGCGAACGCGATTCCATAGGCCGGCCGGCTTGTTTAAAGCGCAATATTAAGCGATTCCGGTATAGCATAGGGCATGTGCCCGACTACTTTTCAACAAAAACCGGTTCGCTCGCGAGGCGGTCTGCGAACGCATGAAACTTATGCCAAACTGGCCGACAGGCTTATTTCGGCTTTCAGCAGATTGGAGATCGGGCAGGTTTGCTTGGCCTTCTCTGCAGCCCGCTGGAAAAGGTCCGGATCCATGCCCGGCACCTGCCCTACCAGGTCCAGATGCACCTTGGTCACAGCGCCGTCCTCAAAGGTAACCGTAGCCTTTACGTCCAGGCTGTCGGGGGTAAACCCTTCTTCTCCGATAAGAAAGCTCAGTTTCATTGCGAAACAGCCGGCATGAGCGGCTCCCACCAATTCTTCCGGGTTGGTGCCCTTTACATCGGTAAAACGCGTGCTAAACGAATAAGGGGTTTTTTCCAAAACGCCGCTGGCGGTGGTCAGGGTGCCTTTGCCTTCCTTTCCGGAGCCTTTCCAGAGTGCGCTTGCTTTGCGGGTAAATTTCATAGAGGTATCGATTAAAACGGTTCGAGGGGGCCCGCTCCACGGAGCGGGTGCCCGAAGACCGGAGGCCGGCCTACCCTGCAAAGATAAGATTTGATGTACTCCTTCCGAGGGTCGGGGCGCTAAAATATGCCCTGCCGGAAGGAAAGCTTCGGGCCCGCCCCCGGCCCGGGCGTAACAAAAAAGAAGCTGGTGCGTCTCTAGGGTAAAAACACATACCATGAAATCGCTCGACATGAACCGGGATGCAAGGCTCCTCTCCTACGATCGGGAAGACGGTTGGAAGCTGGGGCGTCGTTTTGAGAGTGCCAGCGCCGTTTAAACGGCCCCCGTCAGAATTATTCCCCTATTCCTCAAAAGAAAAACCGCCCTTTAAGGGGCGGCTCTTCTACTTTTCAACGGCCTTTTCAATCAGATTTCCAAGGCTCCTTTGAGGCGCTGCTCCACCTTGCGCTTGATAGCCGTCAGGCGCTTCATTACGTCCATCAGATGCTGGTCGCGCGACTTTTTGTATAATTCGTTGATGTCCAGGATCAGTTTCTTTAGTTCCCGGGAGGCTTGTATCCGGTCGCTGGTAGTGATTTTAGACCACTTCCGGCTTTCGAACTCCGAAGCTTTCTGCAATAAATCCATAGGTGCGAATAATTCTTAAAACTCCATTTCACATCGGCTCTTCCCGGCGGTAAACGTTTACCTGCAACGGTAAGGCCGATGCCAACAAATTACAGATTCCCTGCATTTCCCGCTCATGTATTAACAAAAATTTATGCGACTTCAACCAGGCGATATCCGGCCCGCCAAAGGGCCGTTCCCATGGTGCTCCTGAAACCGCTCAGTGCATGTAACTGCCGGCGTTCATATCGATGACCGTACCGGTGGCATGATCCATCTGCCCGCTGCAAATAAAGGCGGCCAGCGGGGCAATGTCCTCCGGCCTGGTCAATTCTTTCAAAGCGGTCTCCTCGCGCAGGGCCGGGCCCATTTCGGCAATCGCCTTTTCCGCCATGGCCGTATGGGTAAAACCGGGGGCAATGGTAAAAGCCTTAATGCCGTATTTCCCGAAAGACCGCGCGACGGAACGCGACAGGGAAGTAAGCCCCCCCTTGGAGGCGGCATACCCCAGGTAGTCCTCGGTTTCGCCCCGGAAAGCGGCCCGGCTGCCGATATAGATCAGGCGTCCACCCCCGCGCTGCCTGAAGTGGCCGATGGCCAGCCGGGTTAGCAGGCCGGGGGCGTCCAGGTTAATCGCCTGGGTTTGTCTCCAGGTGCGCCACCACGCCTCGAGGGGGTCGCTCACCGGATGCTGCAGAAATACACCGGCATTCAGTACCAGGGCATCCAAATGCCCCAGGGCGTCCAGGCTTTGACGGAAAAGGCCCTCGACTTCGGCAGGTACTTCCAGATTGGCGGCCAGGGCAACTGACCCGTTAGGGCTGTGCCCGGCCAGGAGCGCTTCGGCTTTGTCTCGGTTGCTGTGATAGTGGACAACCACCCGGGCCCCGCCGGCCAGGAGCTGCCGGGCAATGGCAGCCCCGATGCCCTGTGAGGCCCCGGTTACCAGTATATTCAGTCCTGAAAGTTCCATACTGCAGATTTTAGTGGGAAAGTAGCGAGTTGCGCGAATATTTACAAGCCTTGGCCCGGTTCCATGAATCCTCAGGAGGGCTTCCGGTTTAAACCCGTTCAGGCATCCTTCCGGGTACCGCTCCCGGAAGGAGCGCCAAGCAGGCTCAGGGCACTCCCGTGAAATGCCGCTGCAGGAATCGGTGCCCGTTCCCCGAAAAGATTCGTCCGACGATTTCGTCAGGGGCCATTCGGTTGTCGGGCCGCGACAGGTTGGGTCGCTGCATGTAGTTATGGGCGTGCCGCTCCAGGAAATCGGCCAGATACGGGAGTTGTTCGGCCGTCCAGAAACCGTTGAGCGAATCGATGATGCCGTCGTAATCGGAGCCGATGGCCAGGCAGTCCCAGGCGAACAGCCCGGCCCTGTCCA
>DATIPV010000219.1:0-1856 GCA_035471525.1 Robiginitalea sp. | reverse complement strand
AAACAGCAAGGCTGCCAGGTATTTGACGGCTATGAATTTGAGCTTGGAGACCGGCTGCAATAAAACCGCCTCCACGGTGCGATCCTGGTATTCTGAGGTGAGAAAGCCCGAAACCACCACCATCAGTATCAGGGGGATGTGAAACCAGAAGGAATTCAGGACCAGGTAAACGATCAGGTTGCCGTTCAGCAGGTTGCCGTTGAATTCGAAGGTGTCGGTTAGGTTTTCCAGCAGCAAATCCAGGATTTCCCGGCCCTGTATATAGGCGCTGATCATGATTATGGCCTCCAGGATAAAGACTGCCGAAATCGCATAATAGGTCTTGCGCTGTCGGAATATCCGGAATAATTCGGTGCGCAGCAGGTCTCTCATGCCGGATCTTTTTCGAGCAGCAGGGCCAGGTCCAGCTGCGGGATGCACGCGGTCAGCGCTACACCCGGTTCTGAGGTAAGTTTTGCAAGCAAGTGCTCTACAGGCTCCTGCCCGGGGATAAGCACAGCACTGGTATCCGAGATGGGAGAGGCGGCTTCCCGCAAAGCAGCTGAGCCGAGGAACCCGCTGCCGTAGAGGAGGTATTTCCGGGTTGCCCGCTTCAGGATTTCGCGGGTCGGCCCGCTGTGCCGAATTTCGCCCTGATCCAGCACGTAAAGCCGGTCGCAGAGATCGCCCAGTTCGACCAGGTTGTGGGATGAAATCAGGATCCCGATCTGCCGTTCGGCTGCCAGCCGTCGCACCAGCTCCCTGAGGTCTTTGATACCTATGGGGTCGAGACCTGTAAAGGGCTCATCCAGCACCAGGCAGCCCGGGTCGTTGAGCAAAGCGATGGCCAACCCCAGACGTTGCTTCATCCCCATGGAATAATTGCGCACCGGATCGCGGCGATACGTCGGCAGCCCCACCTGTTGCAGCAAGTCCAAAGCCCCTGCCCGCGACAGGGCCAGGCCCTGTACCCTGGAAAAAACACGAAGGTTTTCCACTGCCGACAAATAGCCGTAAAGGGCCGGCTTCTCGATGATGCCGCCCAGGGGCTTTCGCGCCTCCGAATCGAGGTATACCTTTCCGGAATCGCATCGGACCAGCCCGAGCACAATGCGGAACAAGGTAGACTTGCCTGCCCCATTGGGGCCAATCAATCCGCAAACCTCACCCCGTTCCAAACCCAGGGAAACATCTTTTAATACGGCGAGGCCGCCATAATTTTTTGAAATTCCCGCTGCCTCCAGAATCATAAGGCTCCCTCGGGTTGCATTTGATGGAAATCGAATTTGGGCTCGTAGTACTTTTCAAGGAAGGTGCGTTGCCAGAAAGCCGCGTGAAACATAAAATACGGGTCGCTGACCATAAAGTACGGCACGTAGTGGAACCAGCGTACGCCACGGTCCCTGAACCGGTCGCTCAATTCAGTATCCAGGCCTAACTCCCGGGCTGCCTGCATGGCGGCATTGCGCTGGCACTTCGAACCGATAAATCGCTCTACCAGGCGAGGCCGCACCCCGTACATAAAAAAGAGATCCTTGGCTTTCTTGTAATCCTGGAAGCGCGACCAACTATCCATAACCACCAGGAAAATATGAACAAAGGAGAACATAAAGGACCAAGCCCAGAAACCGATCCAAAGCAGGTCTGCGGTTTCCCAGGCCCGGCTGAGCATGATGTAATACACCACTGATTCCAGGATAAACAACAACAGGGCCCCGTGCAGCAAACGGCCGGACCTGTAATACGAGATCCAACTCGGGGGTTGATTGGGAAGTTTGGAAACGATCACGGGGCTAAATATAGTAGATATTTTGAATTTCATTTTTTATTAGGACAAGGGCCGCATCAGGTAATGCAGTCTACGGCTTATGAACAGG
>DATIPV010000218.1:0-2303 GCA_035471525.1 Robiginitalea sp. | reverse complement strand
ATTCTCGGAGAAACCGAGCTGGACGAACCTTTTTACCGCCTGCACACCTATTACCTGGTAGACCTGCAGGCCCTGCCGCCTGCCGACACAGGCCTGGAAGCCGCTACTCCCTTTGCCGGGTATCAGGTAGTCCCCGAGCCGGGCGCCAATATTATGCGCCTATACCTGAATGAGCGGAACCAGATCCTCTTTTCGGACCGCCTCATTACCCCCGAACAACTTTCAGAACAGGTATTGCGACATGCCAGGCAGTTTGGCACGCAGGCCTGGTACATCATCGAACCGGAGCCCGACGTAAAATTCAGCAGCCTGCAGGCCCTTCAGGACCAGATCGCCCGGGCCGTCAGCAGCGTGCGCGACCAGTATGCCCGAAGCGTGCTCGGCAAGACCTGGACCGAGATGAACACAGAGGAAAGGGCCCTGGTGGCAGAAAAATTCCCGCTTCGCATTACTTTGCCTTAACTGTTTGATAAACAATTGTATATGCCGGTTCCCGCATCCACTCCCCGAACCGGAACACGCACCCCCGGCACAAAAAACCACCGCCTCGGCGGTGGTCTTGTACCATTCCGGCCCCAAAATATCAATCCATCTCGAGGAACTCCTCAAAGGTGGCAAGGGTTAGGGCGTCTCCGCCTTTTCCCTGGGCTTCAGCGCCTCGAAGTCGGCCGCCGATGGGGCGTCGTAACTGTCGGAAACCTTGCTGTACAGGCCAGACATGTTTTCCCGGAGCCGGGGCTCGGCCAGGCCCACGTAGTTGTCCCCGGTGGTCACTACCAGCGTCTCCTTGAGTGCGGTGAGTCTTTTCAGTGTGAGGCTGTCCATGGCCTTTCCGGCCTGCTCGAGGTAGGCGTTTACCTGTTAGACCAGATAGGCCAGTTGCCGGGTCATGCCGTACAGTTCCATGGTAGTGCGGTACTTCGCCTTGCGGGCCTCCAGGGGAATCCCGTTGTCTTCATACACCTGTTCGAAGGTGTGTTCGAAGGTGTCCTTCCAGGTCGCCTATGCTTCCGCTCATCAGAGCAGGGCCGATATGGCGTGCCTTCAGGTCGCCAAACAGGTTGCCGGCCCGCAACGTATCCGGCTGCCGGGCAAAGGACGCGGCAGGCACGGCCATTGCGAGCAGCAGGAGCCCTATATGCTCTCATGCTGAACGGTATTAAAAAGGGCCGGCAAATGCCGGCCCCGGAAGTTCAATCGTTGTTTTCTCCGGCCACTTCGTCGGGAAAGGCAAAGGCGGCCTCATCCACGGTGGGGTTCAGCTCAATACGGTCCATGATAATGGGTTGAGAAGGCCCGTTCTTGATACCCTGTTTCATGGAGAAGGGGAAATAAAGCCCGTCTACCTCCTGATAATCGCTCATGGTGATATACTGCGTCTGGCCCTTCATCGGGCCCATGTGTACTACAGACTCCATAGCGATGGGAACAAAGTTCTCGGAGTCGAAGTAGTAGAACGACACATCCTCCACGGTTTGACCGCTTATAGTGAGCGGTTCCTTCACCAGTCTGATCTTGAAGGTTTCCCTGCCTTCCACGGTTTCTTTGCCCAGGAATTCCACGGTATAGCCCTTCTCCTTATAATCGAGGAACGAATTGGGAAAATCATTTACGTTGAGCTTAAAATTCGCCGTGGTCTCGGCATCGCTCTTTTCGGCCTTCATTGTCATGAAATTGGTACTCCAGAGGGTTTCCCCGTCATAGACGCCCTGCTTCAATTCCCTGCCCTGGAATGTTACCACGGTCATTTGGCGACCGTCGCTGAATTGGTAGATTTCCATCGGAATCTCCATCCCCTGATTGCTCACCCTGGCCGTTATCTTGACGCCTTTAATAGCTTTCAGATTGTCTTTTCCTCCTAGGTTCTCAAAATAGGTGTCGAGGATTTCATCGGCAGTTTGGGCCTGCATGGACAGCCCGCCCAGCATGGCAAGCGCCAACAAGGCATAGTACATTCTTCTCATGGTGTTTCGAGGTGATAGGATACAGTCTATTCGTCGCAGAAATCCCGTAAATGTTTCAGGGAACCGACCCTTTTTTTCAGGCGCCCGGCACTGCGGGAAGCCCTGATGGGAACGTGCAGGGTGGGGGGTTAATTTGTTTCACGGGCGGGTGGGGGTTCCCTGCTAAAAGCAGTGCAGAAACTCCTTATACTCCTTCCCTTCGCAGCACCTCCAGAGGGGTGCTATTCAAGACAGACCGGCTGTTGAACAGGCCAATGGCCAGTACCAGCAGGCAAATTACCGGTATCACCACCCCGAAGGGAACCCAGGAGGGGATAAAAGGCGTCTCAAAGATATTGC
>DATIPV010000217.1:0-5176 GCA_035471525.1 Robiginitalea sp. | reverse complement strand
CCTGCCCCGCACCCGTATGCCGCCGTCTGACCCCACCTCGATACCCGGCAGGCGTTTGAGCAGGTCTTCTGCTACCCGTTCGCTGATGCCCGTTTTCTGGCGTGCCGCGGCCTACTCTACCCTGGTACAGCTCGGGCAGCTGGCCTCTGCCTACTGCATCCTGCAGGCGCTGGGGGTGGGGGCCGACCAGCTGCCGTACCTGCTGCTGTTCCTGATAAGCAGCATTGTGGCGGTGTTGCCCTTCACCATCGGGGGGATCGGCAGCCGCGAACTTGTATTCTACTACGGGGCCCTGTGGCTGCAACTGCAGGAGGGTACTTCCCTGGCCGTCAGCATGCTCTTTTTCGGGATTACCGCCCTGGTATCCCTGTGCGGCATCTTCTACCATTTCCGCAAACCCGCTCTGCGCCTGGATCCGACCTTTGGACCTAAGGAGGCATAAGATGGAGTAAGTACCGCTTCCGGACCACCTGCTGGCGGGTATCCGGATTCAGGAATCGCGCCTGCAACCGGCTGATGCGGAACTGATCGGCCGCCAGTTCGCGGTCCCAGCGAATCCCCTTTTGCCCGAGCTGCTCTCGCTGCTCTTCCGACACATACAACCAAACGGGGGCACGGGCCTCCAGTTCGCCCGCTGCAACCCGAACCACAGGCTGCCCTGAATAGAAGTCAAGGGCCCAGGTATGCTCAGCATCCAGCTTGCAGATCTTATCCGCCGCAAGCCCCTCCTGCCCTATTTGCCGGGCAAGCTGCGACCCGGCCTGGTATTCCAGGAGCCGCGGGTAGAAATAGCCGTTGAGCCCCGTATTGAGTAAAACGCAGGCCAGTACCGAAACGGCCACCAGGCGCTGCAGCGGGTCTTTCAGCCGCGTCCAGAGCAGCACGGCAGAGGCCGCCATGGCCAGCACCCCTGAAAGGGCGGCCCCGGCAGGCAGGGGGAAAACCCAAAAGAAGATCAGTGCCAGGGCGAGGAGGACCATAGCCAGGATACCCGCCTGCAAACGGGCGACCCGGCGGAGCCACTTCAGGCGGCCTTCCCGGTGCCGGGCATCCAGGAAACCTGCGGAAAGCACTGCAAAGAGAGGGATCAGGATATTCAGGTAATGGGGCAGCTTGAACTGTGCAAAGCTGATGATCGCAAAAATCAGGGTAATGCCCCCGGCCGTAAGCCATTCCCCAGGCAGGGGGCTCCGGGCCCTAAAGGCGCGCCACCCCTCCCGCAGGCGCATCCCGTAAGCCGCCAGCCCGACCAGGGTCCAGGGCAAAAATACCCAGAGGAAGGTGTGGAAGAAAAAGAAATAATCGCTGCTGTTCTTTCCCACGCCCTCCCCGCTGAGGCGTTCAAAGCTCTGCTCCCAGAAAATGAACAGGATGCCGCTGCGGTGGTCGCGGCCGCGTATCAACTTCTCGGGGTGCAGGTCGAATTGCTGGTAGTAGGCGTACAGCATGGGGGCAATGGCCAGGGCAAAGACCGCCAGGCCCAGCACCAAACGGGGGTCGGCCAAACGCTTCCACCCTCCCCGGGCCAGCAGCTGGCAAAGCAGCGGCAGGCCGATAACCAACAGGGCGATCTGCCCTTTGGTGGAAAAGGCGAGCCCGGCCCCCAGCGCGCCCAGGAGCAACCCCCACAGGCTGCCGTCTGTCAGGTAACGGGCCAGCTGCCAGAGGGCAAAAGCGGTAAAACCGGTCAGGACCGCATCGGTACGCACGTCTATCGCCGAGAGTACGATGGTCTGCGCGCTCAGGAAGATGAGGGCGCCCATGCGGCCGCTGTTTTCATTGTACAACAGCCTGCCCAGCCCGTAACAGCTGTATGCGCCCAACAGGGTAACCAGCAGGGCAGGAAGGCGGTAGGCCCAGTCGTGCAGGCCGAAGAGCGTATAGGAAAGTGCCGCCAGCCAATAGTGAAGGTGCGGTTTGTCGAGATATTCCTCCGACCCCTTCCACAGGCTCAGCCAGTCGTGCTCCTGATACATCCGCATGGCCATGACCGCGAACTGGGCCGAATCGTTCTCCATCAGGGTGGCGAACAACCCGATTCCGTAGACTCCCAGCAGGGCCAGGAAACAGGACCAGAAGAACCTGGGGCCGATCATGGGAGCCATTTTTGGGAGGCCCGCTCAAAAAGGCGCGCGAAGATCCATCCGAAAAGCCCGCCGACCAGGAAGCCGCTCAGCACATCCAGGGGGTAATGCACCCCGAGGTACACGCGGCTGTAGCCCACGCAAACTGCCCAGAGAAGCAGCAGGGCTCCCCACCGGCGGCCCTGCTTTCCCCAAAGGGCGCTAAAGAAGATCGCCAGGCCAAAGGCATTTCCGGCGTGGGCCGAGAAATAGCCGTAACGACCCCCGCACGATTCCTTGACCAGGCGCACCAGGCCTTCCAGCTGTGGGTCGTGGCAGGGCCTCAGCCGCTGCAAACCATATTTGAAGAAATTCGCCAGCTGGTCGGTGCTGGTAATGAGCAGGGCCACGAAGACCAGTAACAACAGGGTGCGCTTCCAGCCCCATTGGCGCAGGGCCCAGAAGGCGAGCAAGAGGTACAGCGGCAGGGCGGTCCACTTATCGGAAAGCAACATCCAGAACCGGTCCCAACCCGGGCCTCCCCACCCGTTTAGAACGAGCAGCCAATCCCGGTCCAGATGCTGAAGCGCTTCCCACATATCATGCGTCGTATCGGCTTACCTCCCGGTCGTAAAAGGCATTTGCTTCCCCGATTAACCGGGCAGCCTCCGATTCCAGTTCGCCCTGGTCTTCCTGGGAGAATTCTTCCAGCCATTCCACCTCGTCGGTCTCCAGGTTCAGCACGAAGCGCGGAAACTCGGTATGCACGATAAAAACAGCCGTCGGATAATCCGTATTGTCGGCCAGCAGAAATTTAGGTAGTTCCATAGGGTTTCAAGGCTTTCGTCCCGCCCGTTTCAGGCACCGGCCCGCAACAGCCGGCCGGAACGGTTGCGAAACCGAAGATACAACATTATTGAAGAGGCCGTTAACCCTGCCAGCAGCCCGATCCAGATCCCGGTGCTCGCCAGCTCAGTATGCAGCCCCAGCAGATAGCTCACCGGAAATCCGATAAGCCAGTAGGCGACAAAGGTGATCAGGGTGGGGATGCGCACGTCCTGCAGACCCCGAAGCGCCCCGAGTGCGACAACCTGCATCCCGTCGGAAATCTGGAAGAGGGCTGCCACCCCCAACAACCGGGCGGCGATCCCGAGCACTTCCGTGTTATCGGCCCGGTTTACAGGGTCGGACAGGTCCAGGTACAGGGTCGGGAGCCAGTGCCTGCCCATCAGGAAAAGCCCCGCAAAGACCAGCATGATGAGCAGGGTCATCAGGAAGATGGAAGAGGCGATCCGGCGGAGTTCCGGGAAGTTACGCTGGCCCAGTTGGTTTCCCACGCGTATCATGGCAGCCACTCCGAGGCCGGTGGCGACCATAAAGGTCATGCTGCTCAGGTTGAGGGCGATCTGGTTGGCCGCCTGCGGGTTTTTGCCCAGCGTGCCGCTCATCCAGATGGCGGCCGTGAAAATGGCCACCTCAAAGAAAAACTGGAGGGCCGAGGGGAAGCCCAGCTCCATGATCTTGCGCAGGATGGCTTTACGCACCGGCCTGAAACGGAAGCGCGCCACATAGGGCTCGAAGGTCGGCCGGCTGCGGAAGAGGAACCACAGGAACAGGCACATCCCCAGGCGCGAGACCAGGGTGCCCACGGCAGCGCCCACCACCCCCATCTGCGGGAATCCGAAATGCCCGAAGATGAGCAGGTAATTCAGGACAATATTGATTGCGTTGGCTACAATGGTGGCATACATGGGGTAGCGGGTCTGCGACAGCCCGTCCGAAAATTGCTTGAGCGCCTGAAATAGCACCAGGGGAACCAGCGAAAGGGCTACCAGATCGAGGTAGGGCAAGGCCAGGGTTACCACTTCGGGGGGTTGGTCCATATGGTGCAGGAGGGGTTTGGCCAGTAAAACCGCTCCGAACAGCACCAGGCCCATAAGGCCGCAAAGCACCAGCCCGTGGCGCAATACCCGACGCACCTGCGACTTATCACCCGCCCCATCGGCTTCGGCGACCAGGGGCGTTATGGCAGTGGAGAAGCCGATGCCCAGCGACATGGCCACAAAGACAAAACTGTTCCCCAGGGAAACAGCCGCCAGTTCGGCCGTTCCCAGCTGGCCAACCATCACATTATCAGCAAAGGCCACGAAGGTGTGGCCCAGCATCCCCAGGATTACCGGGGAGGCGAGCCTGAAATTGTATCGGAATTCGCGGGTATAGGCAGAGAGACGGGCCATAGACAAATCGGGGCTATCGGGCGGCAGGCCGCTTATTCGGATTCTTTGGCAGCTTCCCAGTACCGGTCCATCTCGGGGAGCGACATGTCGTGCAGACTCCTGCCGGCCTCTGCCGCACGGGCTTCCAGGAAAAGGAACCGGTTTATGAATTTCTTGTTGGTCCGCTCCAGGGCATTTTCAGGATTCAGGCCCAGAAAGCGGGCGTAATTGACCAGGGAAAAGAATACGTCTCCCATTTCGCTTTCCAGGGCCTGCCGGTTGCCCCGGGCCCGTTCGGCCTCCATTTCCTCCAACTCTTCGCGCACCTTTTCAAAAACCTGTTCGGGCCGTTCCCAGTCGAACCCGACCCCGGCCACCTTTTCCTGGATCCGGTTGGCCTTCACCAGGGCG
Organism: Robiginitalea sp.; assembly: GCA_035471525.1. Classification (GTDB taxonomy): domain Bacteria; phylum Bacteroidota; class Bacteroidia; order Flavobacteriales; family Flavobacteriaceae; genus Robiginitalea. The sequence goes on along the minus strand of DATIPV010000217.1, from coordinate 486 downwards.
GGAAGCCCGTCGGGCACCCCTTCCAGCACGCTTTTCTTGCCCTCGCGGAGTTTTATCTTCTCCCAGTTGGCCTTTACCTCGGTTTCGTCCTGCACGGTAACGTCCCCGTAAATGTGCGGATGCCGTCGGATCAGTTTTTCGCATATGTCGTTGGCCACGTCTGCCAGGTCAAAATCGCCCGTCTCCGACCCGATGCGGGCATAGAAGACGATATGCAGCAAGAGGTCGCCCAGTTCCTTCTTGACCTCTTCCAGGTCGTTCTCCAAAATGGCATCTCCCAGTTCATAGGTCTCCTCTATGGTCAGATGCCGGAGCGATTGCATGGTCTGCTTGCGGTCCCAGGGGCATTGATCCCTGAGCTCATCCATGATGGTCAGCAGGCGGTCTACTGCCTGCAGCTGGGCTTCTCTGGAGTTCATGGGCCGGTGTTTTCGGGCAAAGGTACGAAACCACCTCTTTTGGCAAGACCGGGATTTTATGGTAATT
>DATIPV010000216.1:0-6487 GCA_035471525.1 Robiginitalea sp. | reverse complement strand
CGAAATCGTGATACCCACCATTCTGATGCTTACCGTGCTGAGCAGCAGCCTGGGAGGCGTCGGGGCCGGCTCCGGGGTGATGTTCGAGCTCGACTCCGTCACAGAAACCGCCGGCATCCTGCAAGCCGGGGGCTGGACGGTGCTCACCGGGGTGAACCTGATGCTGTTCAGCCTGCTGCACAACCCCTGTTCGACCACCATTTACACGATTTACAAAGAAACGAACAGCCTGAAATGGACCCTGGTGTCTACCTTTTTGCCCATCGCTTTGGGCCTGCTGGTTTGCTTCTTCACCGCCCAGCTCTGGCATTTGCTGGCGGGCTGACGGCCGAACTACTGAAAACCCTGGCTGGTCGCGCCGCACGGGGCATTTGAATTTTTCCGATATTTGAAGCTGGCGGGCACCAGCCCGCATCCTGAAATGCGCGTATGGTGACCCTCGAATTTGAAATACAAATCTCCGCCTCGCGGGACCAGATCTGGGAAGCCCTTTGGGCCGACGCGAACTACCGCCACTGGACCCAGGTTTTCGCCGAGGGATCCTATGCAGTGACCAACAACTGGCAGCAGGGCAGCGAAGTGCAATTCCTGCTCCCCGACGGCCGGGGTATGTACAGCCTCATCGAGCAACACGAACCCCTGGAGCGGATGTGCTTCAGGCACCTGGGTTCCATCGCCGATGGCAGGCGCGAACCTTTCCCGCCCCCTGCGGACAACCGGGAATGCTATTCGCTCACCGATACGGGTACAGGCGTGCGGCTGAACGCCAGACTCGAAACCGAACCCGCTGCCGAACCGTATTTCAGCGAACGTTTTCCTGAAGCGCTGCAACGGGTGAAAGCACGGGCCGAATCTCCCGAAAACTAGCCCCGGAAATGGCAACCAGGGATCATACATCCAGCCGCAAGGAGCATTGGGAAGCGGTTTACCTGAACAAACCCCTGGAAACGGCAGGCTGGTACCAGCCGGTTCCGGAGCCCTCCCTATCCCTGATCGCCCATCTCAACCTGCCTGTGGAAGCCCGCATCATCGACATAGGGGGAGGCGACAGCCTGCTGGCCGATCACCTGCTGGGGCGCGGGTACCGGAACCTTACCGTGCTGGATATCTCGGAGGCCGCGATCGAACGCGCCCAGAAGCGCCTGGGGCCTCTGGCAACCCATGTCGAATGGCTTGTTTCGGACGTGCTCGACTTCGAAGCCGGCCCCTGCTACGACCTCTGGCACGACCGGGCTGCCTTCCATTTCCTGACCTCCGGGGAAGAGCAGGCAGCCTACCTCCAAACAGCCGCACGAGCCCTGTGCCCCGGCGGCAACCTGATCGTGGGTACTTTTTCCGACAAAGGCCCCACCCGGTGCAGCGGCCTGGAAATACAGCAGTATTCGGCCCCTGCGATGGAACGCTTCTTTTCAAGGGAATTCCGGCCGACCGGCTTCCGCGAAGCCGAACACCACACCCCGGGCGGGGCCACGCAGCACTACCTTTTCGGCACTTTTATAAAGCCGGTGGCCCCAAGCCCGTGATGGCTTGTGCCATTGGGGAGAACCGCCGTATCTTTGAACCGCTAATCCGGACAGGCTTATGTCCGTCCGGAACGTCCCATGGCCGCAACAAAGTTCAATCAGGTCGAAATCATGGCCCCGGTGGGCTCTTTCGAGTCGCTGGAGGCCGCCCTGCACGCCGGGTGCGATTCGGTGTACTTCGGCGTGGAGCAACTGAACATGCGGGCGCGCTCCACGATCAATTTCACGGGGGAAGACCTGCGTGAGATCGTGAGGCGCTGCGAAGCCCGGGGCGTAAGGTCGTACCTGACCCTGAACACCGTGCTGTACGACCACGACATTACCCTGATGAAAGGCATTGCAGACCAGGCCAAAGCATGCGGGGTATCGGCCATTATCGGCTCAGACCACGCGGTGCTGTCGTATTGCCGGCAAATAGGAATGCCCCTGCACATCTCCACCCAGGCCAACGTGACCAATATTGAAACGGTGGCTTTTTACGCCGCCTTTGCCGACGTAATGGTGCTCTCGCGCGAACTGAGCCTGCGGCAGGTGGCCGAGATCGGCCGGGAGATCCGCCGGCGGGAAATCACCGGCCCATCCGGGGAGCGGGTGCGCCTCGAGGTGTTTGCCCACGGGGCACTCTGCATGGCCGTTTCCGGGAAGTGTTACCTGAGCCTGCATTCGCACAATTCTTCGGCAAACCGGGGCGCCTGCATCCAGAACTGCCGCAAGGAATACATCGTGACCAGTAAGGACGACGGGGTGGAACTGGCCGTCGACAACGAATACATCATGAGCGCCAAGGACCTGTGCACGATTGGTTTCCTGGACAGGATCCTGGAGGCCGGGGTGAGCATCCTGAAGATCGAGGGCCGGGGCCGGGCTGCCGATTACGTCGACACCACGGTGCGCTGCTACCGGGAGGCAGTAGCTGCCCTGCGCGAAGGCACCTACACGGCCGACAAGATCGACGCCTGGATGGAGCAGCTGGCGACCGTATTCAACCGCGGGTTCTGGGACGGGTATTACCTGGGCCGGAAAATGGGGGAATGGAACGATTCCTACGGCTCCAAGGCCACCGAGCGCAAGATCTACATCGGCCGGGGCGTCAAATACTACCCGCGGGTGCAGGTGGGGGAATTCCGGATGGAATCGCACAGCCTGAAGCCCGGCGACACGGTTATGATTACAGGGCCCGATTTCGGGGTGGTAAAGACCGAGGTACAGGAGCTGCGGGTAGACGACCGGGTTGTGGAAACCGTCCAGAAAGGGGACGTGTTCTCGATGCAGACCGACCGGAAAATTCGCCCTTCGGCCAAACTGTACAAAATCGTGCCGGCCTGATGGTGCGCATCCACTTCCAGCGGGCCAAATGCATCGGCTGCAACGGCTGCGTGGAAGCGGCCCCGGACCGCTGGCGGGTCTCGAAGCGGGACGGAAAATGCAATCTGATCGGGGGTTCCGAAAAAAAAGGCTTTTACCACGCCCTTGCCGACGATTCCGAATGGGAGGCCAGCCTAAGGGCCGCCGCCAACTGCCCCGCGAAGATCATCCGGGTCGAGCGGGCCTGACCACCTGTGCCTCGCAGTACCCAAAATCCTTTGCCTTATCCCTATTTGACGGGAGAGAAATCGGTCGCCTGCAGCAACTCGTCCGTGATGGACTCCACCAGCCGGCCATCCTGTATCGAAGCCTCGTAGGCCGCCTTCCAGGCCGGGTCATCGCCAAACTTTTTCCAGCTCGCCGTCCGGGAAGCTGTATCGGGGAAAGTGATCAGGTAGGTCAGAATGTGGTCGGCCCCCGCCTCTGCGGAATCCAGGTCGAGGTACACCAGGTTGTGGATGCCGTTTCGCTCGAAAATCTCCAGGGTATGGTCGGCAAAGCGCGCCCGCAGGGCTTCGAGTTTTCCCGGGAAGGTGTAGTAGGTGCGGAGGGAAAAAATACGCGGCCCGGCATTTTCTGCCTGAATTTTAGGCGAGAAGGCGCTGTACCGGTAAAAGGCGTTCACCACCGAGTCTACGATGGGGCCGTCGGCGTGAGACGCCTCGTATACCCGCTTCCACTCCGGGTCGTTCACAAAGGCTTCCCAGGAGCGGTCGCGCGACGCACGGTCGGGATAGCCCATCAGGTACACCAGCTTGTTGTCGGCGTTGTCGAGCGGCTCCCAGTAGGCGATATTGGTCATCCCGTGCTTTTCGAACAGGGCCATGGTATGGTCGCGGAACCGCGTCTTCAGGTCTTCCAGCTTCCCCGGAAAGCAGTAATAGGTGCGCATCTCGAAATATTGGGGTTCAGCCGCGGCCATCTCGGTATCGGGAGCAGCCGGGGTTTGCGGTTTTTCCTGCCGCCCGCAGCCAGACAAAACAAGCAATGCCGCAATAATGATCAGGTTTTTCATGAGATCGGTTTATACAGGTAAGTTACAAAGAATCCTTCAGGTGCAACTGGCCGCCATCAAATTCAAGCCGCTTTGCAAAGGGCATCGCAAAACAATTCTGTATCTTTAGAAGGCCAACCCATTCCCGAAAGCCATGTTGCATTCCTTTTTCCGCTGGAGTTTACTGACCCTGGCCCTGCCGTGCCTGGCCGCCATGCCCGGCCCCGACACCCTTACGGTTTCACGCGCCCGATACGGCCAGCAATTGCAGGGCTTCTGGCTTGGGGAATGCATCGCCAACTGGACCGGCCTGGTCACCGAAATGGACAAGATCGGCAACCTCGGGGAGATCCGCACCGGCGATTTCTACACGCGGGAAGACTGGGGCCGGCCCGACCAGCCCAGCATTTTTGATCCGGAACGCATAAGCCCCTGGTCGGAAACCATCGACTTTGTTTTACGGGGACCGGAAGAAGTCTGGGGGGCAGACGACGACACCGACATCGAGTATATGTACCAGCATCTGCTGGCCACCAATGGGGTATCCGTCCTGAGCCCGCAGCAAATCCGCGAAGGCTGGCTAAGGCACATCCGGGCCGAAGAGGAGAACTACCTCTGGGTCTCCAACCAGCAGGCCTTTGACCTGATGCAACAGGGCGTGCTTCCGCCCGAGACCAGCGACCCGGCGCGCAACCCGCATTACGACATGATCGACGCCCAGCTCACCACCGAGATATTCGGCCTGCTGGCCCCGGGGCGCCCCGACGTAGCCCTGAAAATGGCCTACCTGCCGATTCGCACCACGGCCGGAGCGGAGGCTGCAGACATCTCTGAATTTTACGTGCGCATGCACGCCCTGGCGGCCCTCACCGACCCGGACCAACCGATGAAGGAACGCATCCGGTGGATGGCAGAAGAGGCGCGCCAGCACCTCCCGGAAAACGCATATCCCGCCAGAATGTACGATTTCGTGCGGAATCTGTACCTGGCCGGGGTGTCCTGGGAACAGGCCCGGGATGCCGTATACCAGCGCTACCAGGTCGAACAGCAGGACGGGTACGACGTAACCGCCCGCAACCTCTACTGCAACGGCTGCTTTGCGGCGGGCATCAATTTTGCCGCCAGCCTGGTAAGCCTGTTCTACGGGGAAGGCGACCTGAAAGAAACCATCAAGATCGGCGCCCTCTGCGGCTGGGATTCCGACAACCCCACTGCCACCTGGGGCGGGCTGCTGGGTTTCCTGCTGGGACGGGAAGGGGTGGAAACCGCCTTCGGCCGCACCTTTTCCAACCGCTTTAACATCCACCGCACCCGGCAGCAATTTCCCGACGACGGAATAGACACCTTCGAAAACATGGCCGAAACGGGCCTGTCTATTATCGACCGGGTGGTACGGGAAGAGATGGGCGGGCAGCTCGAGAGCGGGTCCGGAAATTGGAAAATTCCCACACCCCCAACCGAATGAACGCCCTGAACACCCGCTTACCCGCAAACAGGTACTAGCATGCATCAGGGATTGAGCAGCGAGGAGGCAACGAACCGACTGAATGAGTTCGGCTTTAATGAACTCCCGGCCGGCCGTCGGAAACACTTGCTTGAGATTGCCGGGGAGGCTGTGCGCGAGCCCATGTTCATTCTCCTGCTGGGATGCGGCACCATATACCTGGTGCTGGGAGATACGGCCGAGGGGGTTTTGTTGCTTTGCTGGGTCCTTTTCATCGTATTTCTGACCTTTTACCAGAACCAGAAAACGGAACGGGCCCTGGAGGCCCTCAGAAGGCTTTCGGCCCCGCGTGCACTGGTGGTGCGTGATGGCCGCCAGACCCGCCTGCCGGGGCGGGAAGTGGTTCCGGGCGACACGGTAATCCTGAACGAAGGCGACCGGGTCCCGGCCGACGGGCTCATCCTGGAGAGCAATAACCTTGCGATAGATGAGGCGCTGCTTACCGGCGAATCGATACCTGTGCGCAAATGTGAAACAGACGAACGCGAGGGGGGCAGACGGGCGTTCAGCGGCACACTGGTAATAGGGGGGTACGGCATTATGGAGGTGACCCACACAGGGCGTCAGACCGAATTCGGCCGGATCGGGGAATCCCTGGAAGCCATTACCCCTTCCCCTACCCGACTGCAACAGGAAATGAAAACGCTCACGCGCAACCTGCTGCTGGCGGGGATCGGATTGAGTATGGCGGTCCTGCTCGCCTTCTATATGACCCGGGGGAATCTCCTGCATTCCCTGCTTAACAGCCTGGCAACAGCCATGGCCATGCTGCCCGAAGAATTCCCGGTGGTAATGACCGTTTTTCTGGCCATAGGGTCGTGGCGGCTATCCCAGCAACAGGTCCTGACCCGTAAGCCTTCGGCCATCGAGACCCTTGGATCGGCCACGGTGCTTTGCAGCGACAAAACGGGAACCATTACCCGCAACACCATGGAACTGGTTACCCTGGTCACAGACCGGGGTATGGTTCAGCAGGCTGACTTCCGCGATAACCGGGACACCATCTCAGAAATCCTCCGTATGGCGTACGGGGCATCCCGGCAGCAATCCACCGATCCCATGGAAAAGGCCCTCCAAGAGGCCTATGAAGCCTACGCCCTG
>DATIPV010000215.1:0-2537 GCA_035471525.1 Robiginitalea sp. | reverse complement strand
GCACTGATCACTTTTCCCGAACCCTCGATGATGGCTTCGATAATGGGGTTCCCCAGGTAATATACGTTCCCGCTGCCTTCTATAACTGCCCTGAGCAACTCGGAGCATTCAATTTCGAGATTGCCGGAGCCAAGGAGGGTGGCATTGCACTGTGGCACCCGAAAGCCAAATGCGTCGATGTTACCGGAGCCTTCATTGAAGAGCTCCAGGGAAGCAGCACTGCCCTCCAGGGAAATATGCCCTGACCCGGAGTTCAGCAGATCAAATCTGCCGGTTTCGGTAAAGCCAAAAACATGAATTTGGCCTGCCCCGTAATTTTTCAGGCCATTCAAACGGGCAACGGTGATGTTGGCCTGCAGATGTACATCGCCATAATTGTAGTCGTCGTCGAGATATAGTCTCAACTCACTCCCCGCTACCTGTGTCCTGACTTTTCCGAGGATGTTGTTGTCTCCGATTAGTTCGACGGACTGGACATCCCCCTGGGTGATGGCAACCGTAAAAACACCCTCGCTTCGCACTTTGCTAAAAAGCTCGACCTGTCTGGTTTCTGAGGTGATTTCCCCAGAGCCGACAATCACGTCCTTGGAACACGAAAAAAGAGTTCCCAAACACGCCAGACTAAAGAAATAAACAGCTGTTTTCATACCTAAAATTGATTTTGATTGACAGTACAATTTTAGGATAAAAGGATAGGCCTGTCATTGATCCAGATCAAGATTTTTACTCCTTAAGCGAGACAGGGTCTCCGGAGTAATATCCAGGAAAGACGCGATGATGTGGTGGGGTATCCGATTGAACAATTTCATTTGCTCCCGGCAGAATTCCCTGAAGCGCTCTTCGGCGTTCAGGGTCAGCATTGCAATTTCCTTTCGGTGCTTCTCCAGTATAAATCGGAGGTGCGCCTGGTTCCTGAATTCGGCCAGGTCGGGATTTTCGGCAAAAAGCGCGTCCAATCGGCTCTTTTCCCAGTACAGCAGTTCACAGGTCGTGAGGCACTGGCAGTAGATGTAACTTGGATCGTTCGTGTAATAACTGACAATGGAACTATAAAAAAAATCGTTCTCCTGAGTTAGACGAATCGTCTTTTCATGCCCATCGGGCGTAATCACAAAGTGCCTGATAACCCCTTTTTTGACAAAGTAGACTTTGTCTGAACGTTCCCCCTGCCTGATCAGAAATTCTTTCTTTTCAAACCGCCTGAGGGTGCCGTGGTTTAATAACTGGGAGAGCGTATCTTGCATTTCTAAAGAGCGACCTGCGGAAACAGGTCAGCATATCTTCACAATCTATAACATACCGGTATGGCAGGCCGTCATAGACCTGCCCCCTAACAGATCTTGCGGGGCCTCCGGGTTTACCACCCGCCCTCGGTATCGTAATACTTCATCAGTTCCTCCAAAGTGCTCAGGCGTTCATCCCACAATTTCCGAAAGGGCTGCACGAAATCGGCGATCTCCCTGACCTTGTCCGGGTTCAGGCGGTAAAATATCTGGCGGCCGTTTTTTTTCTGCTGCAGCAGCTCGCAATCTACCAGAATCTGTATGTGCCGGGAAACGGTTTGCCGGGTAGCGTTAAAGTTTACGGCTATGGCACCGGGTGTCATGGGCCTGCCTGCCAGCAGCGCCAGGATATCCCGGCGGGTCGGATCGGCAATGGCCTGAAAAACGTCTCTTCTAAGCTCCATTTTAAAGTATCGGAACAACAAAGGTATATGAAGCCAGGTGTTTGCGCATTAATTTTTAGACGAACGGCCCGGTTACAGGGTAAAAACGTACCCGGAGGCGTCTGTAAGGGCCCAATTCCCCACCCGAAACCGGGGCCTGTCATTTGCTAAACGTGCAGCCATATGGCTTCATATAAAAATAGGAAAAAAATAGCCCCCATTGGCCGATCCGCCTGAAATTCCGCGTTTGAAAACGGCTTTTTAGCCCAGGCTTTCCACCACGCCGAGGGCCCGGTCGATTTCCTCCCTGGAGTTGTAGATGTGCACCGAATGCCGGATGGCATCGGGGCCTACGGAACGCGGCTGCAGACGCTCCCTCTCCCACATGGTCTTTTGCAGGTCAGGCCCGGAAATCCCCGCTACCGAATAGGTCGTAATCCCGGCGGCCAGCTGCTCGTTGGTCGAGGAATGGATGGTCACGTTCGGCAGGGCTTTCAAACCGCTGCGCAGGTACATGCCCAGTTCCTTGATGCGGCCGATCCAGGCGTCGTGTCCGATGGTGTTGAAGAAATCCACGGCAGCCTCATAACCGGTCATCAGGGCCGGGTTGCCGGTCCCGTATTGCATAAGCCGGAAGCCCGGGTCTTCCTGATTGTCCCACTCATAACTGGCCAGGGTGGTCCAGATATCCCCCACCACGTCTTTGCTCACGTACAGCAGACCGCTGCCGGGGGGCGCCAGCAGCCATTTGTGGAGGCTGGAGTAATACGCGTCGCAGCCGATATCTTTCACGTCTACCGGTACGTGGCCCACGCACTGGGCCCCGTCCAGAACCGTGAATATGCCGCGCTTCCGCGCCTCTGCGCAGATG
>DATIPV010000214.1:0-8663 GCA_035471525.1 Robiginitalea sp. | reverse complement strand
GTCCAGGCTTTTGGAGTAGGCTTCCGGAATCAGGGCCAGGAAGTTCCTGAAGTCCGAATCGGGCGTGCTGAATTGCAGGTCTATCTGCTGGCCCTCGTCGAGCAGCCTCACGCTCCCTGTAAAGACCAGGGGCATCTGGTTGATGGTGCCCGAATTTTCGAGGAAGGTATAGGTATCGGTGCTGAGGTCTATCCCGATCAGGGCATCGAGGCTCAGGCGGTTTTTCCGCAGGTAGTCCACGCTGTCCATGCGAAAGGAGATAAGCGCCTCGGTTTGGGTGTCGAGCTGGGAAGCATCGAGGGAAAGGTCGCCGCTGCCGGTATGGGCGATCTCCTCCAGGATAAATTGCATGCCCGAACCCAGGTCTTCGTAGGAGATCCGCGAAGCGGCAATGTCGTACCGCTGCAGGTCCAGTCGAAAGCCCTCCCCGGTGCCGGCAGAAGATCCGGCAGGCCCGGTTTCGCGCACTATCAGGTAGTTGACATCCTCATCGGCGTTCACCTTAAGCCTCAGGTCGGCCCCTCCCAGGTAAACCTCCCGGATGCCAATGGGCTCACCGGCATCCCTGAAGAGCTCGCCCAGGCCCAGGACCAGGTGCGCCTCAGAAGCCGTCAGGAGCGTATCCCCCTCAAACGCCCCCCCGGTTGTAACCCGTAAGCCGCTCAGGGCGACCCGTACATTCGGGAAATCGCGGAACAGGCTCAGATCGGCCGTATCGAAATCGAAATGCCCGGTAATGGACTGGTTTACTGTGTTGCGCAGAAGGGTGCCAAACCTGGCTTCCAGGTAAAAGGGCGCGGCGATCAGCAGCAGTAAAACAAGCCCCAGCAGGCCGCCGAAAATGTTAAGCCATCTCTTTTTTTTCATAGTGCCTCAAAGGTTAAGTGCCAAACAGGCCTGGCGGCATGCAAATAACGCCGAAGGGGGGCTGTAACGTGTGCGGCAACCGCCAATCTTTTATTAAAATTCGAGGGCGAGTTCCTCGGCCGGTTTCAGGCCGAACCTCCTTCTGAAGATATATACGGATAAATACAGGAAAGGGGTGTCGATCGCAGCGATCATGATCTTGAAAATAACCCCGGCCACGAACAGGCCGTAAAACTTGTCCCAGGGCAACACCCCAAAGGCGCAAAGCAGGAATACCACGGTAAAGGTATCGACCGTCTGGGAAAAAAAGGTGGAAAAGTTGTTGCGAAGCCACAGATGCCGCCCCCCTGTAAGGCCCTTCCAGAAATGATAGATCGCGATATCGATGTACTGCGCAAAGAGGTAGGCCATCATGGAGGCGAGCACCGCAATGGGCGACAGGGCGAATACCCGCCCGAAAGTGGCATCGTCTACGGGCGAATCGGAAATGGCCGGGGCCAGGTGGGCCAACAGGATAATCCCCATGGAAAAAAAGGAGGCGAATATCCCGGCCGTGACCACCTGGTTGGCTTTCCTGCGCCCGTACACCTCCGATATGAGGTCGGTGATCAGGAAAGTGACCGGATACGGGAGGATGCCTACCGAAAGTTCAAACAGGGGGGCGCCGAAAAGATGGGCATCCCCGAAGGGCTTCCAGTAAAAGAATTTCTGGAAGATCAGGTTCGAGACCACCAGGGAGGTAATAAAGAGGGCCCCCAGGAACAGGTACACGCGATAGGCGGCTTTCTGGTCAGCGGGTTGCACCTGTTATTGGATTTTAAGGGTAAAGGGCAGCCGGGCCTGCAGGCCTTCCTGCCTCAATTGCGCCTTGAGTTCGCGGAGGAGCCCGGCCCAGTCGGCACCCAGCTCTTCTTCCAGGGCCTCATGCGCGGCTTTGGCACCCGTCCCCTGCAGGTCATCCATCAGGCGCTCCAGGCCCGATTTGTATTTCGGGAGCGACCAGAGCCGGTAGCTGTCGATGCCCGCCAGCCCGGCTGCCGCCTCCAGGGCTTCGGGCATGCCGCCAAGCCGGTCGGCAAGCCCGAGCCGTACGGCGTCGGTGCCGCTCCAGATACGGCCCTGGGCCAGGCTGTCGGCCTGGGCCTGGGTGAGGTTGCGGCCTTCGGCCACGCGTTCCAGAAAGGTTTGGTAGGTCGACTCGATGCCTTCGCGCAACACCTCGCGAAATTCGTCGCTCATGGGTTCGAAAAAAGAATAGTCTACCGATTGCCGGTGGGTGCCCACCTGCTCGGAATTGACGCCTATTTTCCCGGCCAGCCCGCTGATATTCGGGATGGTGGCGAAAACACCGATAGACCCTGTAAGCGCCGTGGGTTCGGTAACAATCAGGTCGGCCCCTACCCCTATGTAGTAGCCGCCGGATGCCGCCAGGTCGCTGAAGGAAACCACCAAAGGCTTGTCTTCCCGCAGCTGCTGGACTTCGCGCCAGATCAGCTCGGAGCTCAGGGCACTGCCTCCCGGGGAGTTTATGCGGAGTACCACCGCCTTTACGCGCTGGTCTTCCCGGGCTTTCCGCAGGGCGTCGCGCATCTGCTCGGGGCCTATGTAATCGGGCCCTCCAGAACCATAGAGGATTTCGCCCTGGGCGTAGATCACCGCAATGCGGTCGGAGCCCTCGTACTGCCGCTTATTCTTGGTATACCGCAGGTATTCCGACAAAGGCAGGCGTTCGGGCTTGTCGTCGCTTCCCCCGCTGTCGCGCAGGAGCTTCTCTTCGTACTGGTCCTGGTAAATGATCCCGTCTACCAGCCCGCTGGCCAGGGCCCTGCCGGGGTTGCGCGCCCCCAGCTCGTCGGCGATGCGGTCCAGGGAATCCGGTTCCAGATTGCGGCCTGCGGCCATCTCGCCTCGCATGCCTTCCCAGATGGAGCCGAGCAGTTCCTGAAGCTGCCGGCGGTTCTCTTCGCTCATTTCATTGCCCAGGAAGGGCTCCACGGCACTCTTGTACCGGCCGTGCCGGACTACTTCCATCTTTACGCCCGACTTTTCCTGGAAATCGCCGAAGTACAGCACCTCGGCGGCCAGGCCCTTAAAATCGAAATTGCCGGCCGGGTTTATAAAGATGCTGTCGGCAATGCTGGCCAGGTAGTAATCTTTCTGGGTGAAAAAATCGGCATAGGCGTAGACGAATTTGCCAGACTTCCTGAAATCTGCCAGGGCCTGGCGTATGGCGCGGGTCTGCGCGAGGCCCGCCATCAGGTAGGAGCCGCTCAGGCTGATGCCTTCGATACGGTCGTCGGTGCTGGCCAGGGCAATGGCCTTGGTAATCTCATCGAGCCCCATGCTGGGGTCGAAGAGGATCGAAAAAGGGTCTTCCGGGTCGTAACCGCTGTATTCGCTGATCGGATACGGGAAATTCAAATCCAGGACCGAATGCCGGTGGATGTGCACCTGTTCGGTCGATCCGGCCAGGCTCAGGAAGATCAGGAACATAAACAGCACGATCCCGAAAGCAACCAGGGTGCCGAGTATCGCAGCAAGCAGGTTTCGCATAAACGCCATGGCAGATCGGATATACAGACAAAGATAACCATTCGCATTCGATATTGCAGTACCTGCGCAAACGACCCTATCGTCGAACGAAAGGGTCGGGCCCGGGCGATTCCGAGGCACGGGACGGGCAGGCGGATCGGCTGGAAATTGCGTACCTTTCACCCCGTGAATCGAACCTCAGAAACCGTCTACCTTTCCCTGGGAAGCAACCTGGGAAACCGGGCGTTTGCTCTGCAACAGGCCCTGTTCCGGATCGGGCAGCGGGCCGGCCCCATTACGGCTGTGAGCCCCGTGTACGCCTCCCCGGCCTGGGGGTTTGAGGGAGGGGAATTCCTGAACCTCTGCCTGGCCCTTGAAACGGGGCTTTCCCCCGCAGACCTGCTGGAAACCCTCCTGGACATCGAACAGCAGCTGGGCCGGGAACGCCTCCCGGAAGCCGGGTATCAATCGCGCACCCTCGATATCGACATCCTCTACTACGGCCGGGAGGTAGTCTGCCTGGATGCCCTGGAAATCCCGCACCCCCGCCTGGCAGAGCGGGCCTTCGTGCTGAAGCCGCTGGCCGATATCGCCCCGCAGGCCTATCACCCGGTGTTGGGAAAGGATTCGCGAAACCTGCTGCAGGCCTGCCGCGGGCGGGCATCGGTACATAAAACCGGCCTGAAGCTCCACCCCGACCGCACCTCCCTTTTTGCCGACCTCGGGTTTATTGCCATCGAGGGGAATATCGGTTCCGGAAAGACCACCCTGGCCACGCGCATGGCCGAAGAGATGGATGCCAAGCTTATCCTGGAACGCTTTGCCGACAACCCGTTCCTGCCCAAGTTTTACGAAGATAAGTCCCGTTACGCCTTTCCGCTGGAAATGTCGTTCCTGGCAGACCGGTACCAGCAATACATCGAGGATACCCGCCAGCTGGACCTCTTCAAGCGCTTTATGGTCAGCGATTACGACATCTACAAAAGCCTCATCTTTGCCAAGATTACCCTGCAGGAAGACGAGTTCAAACTTTACAGGCGGCTATTCGGGCTCATGTATTCCGATGTCCGCAAACCCCGCCTCTACGTGTACCTGTACCAGCGCACCGAACGGCTCCTGGAACAGATTGCCCGGAGGGGACGGGCTTACGAACGGGACATACCGGCCGAATACCTCGAGAACATCCACCGGGGCTACTTCGATTTTATGAAAAACAGCCCGCAGCTCCCCTCCCTGGTAATCGACCTGGCCGAGCTCGACTTTGTGGCTAACCCCGCCGACTACGAATGGATCCTCGACCGGATGACTGAATTTTCCCTACCCGACCCGGGCGTTAAATTTTAAGATTTTATTTGCATAAGATGGGGGGAATGCCTTATTTGCGCCTCCTTTTTGAGGATAACCAACTAACTCAAACGCCTATAATCCGCCCCGGCCCCTTCAGGCCGGGGTTATTTTTTGAGCGCGAGTTTGGCGAACAGGTCCCAGAGCACGATGCCCACGGCCACCGAAACATTCAGCGAGTGCTTGGTGCCTCCCTGGGGTATCTCCAGCACCCCGCGGCAGCGGTTTACGACCTCCTGAGACACGCCTTTTACTTCGTGTCCAAAGACAAAGGCGTAGGAGGTATCCTTTAGAGGCTGGAAGGCTTCCAGGGAAACGGACCGTTCGGCCTGTTCCACGGCCCAGATCTGATGGGTGGGCTCCAGTTGCCGGATGGCCTCGAGGGTGTCTTCTGCGTACTCCCAGCTCACGCTTTCGGTGGCTCCGAGAGCCGTTTTGCGGATATCTTTGTGGGGCGGGGAGGCCGTAATGCCGCAGAGCCAGATTTTCTCGATCCGGAAGGCGTCGGCCGTGCGGAATACCGAGCCCACGTTGTGCAGGCTGCGAATATTGTCCAGCACCACAACCACAGGGGTTTTGGGGGCTTCCCTGAAGGCTTCCACATCGAGGCGGTTCAGTTCCTGGTTGCTCAGTTTGCGCATGGTCGGGCCAATTGGGGCAAAGGTACCATTTTGAGGCTATTTAAAATGCAGTGGCGCGGCCGGGCAAGTTATCCGAAGATATCAACAGCCTTTGACGGGGCCGGGCGAATCCCGTATTTTCGTTCATCCACCAATTTTGTAACGCCTTGGCCGCCAAAAGCAAGAAAGAAACCCCGCTGATGCAGCAATACAACAGCATCAAGAGCCGGTATCCGGACGCGCTGCTGCTGTTCCGCGTGGGCGATTTCTACGAGACCTTCGGCTCGGATGCCGAAAAGGCCGCCGACATCCTCGATATCGTGCTCACCCAGCGCAACAACGGGGGCGACCAGACGGCCCTGGCCGGTTTCCCGCACCACGCGCTGAATACCTATCTCCCCAAACTGGTGAAGGCCGGGCAACGGGTGGCTATCTGCGACCAGCTCGAAGACCCCAAGCAGACGAAAACCATCGTAAAGCGGGGGGTTACCGAACTGGTTACCCCGGGGGTGTCCCTGAGCGACGAGCTGCTGCAGGCCAAGGCCAACAATTTTCTGGCTGCCGTACACTACGACCGCCACCGCATGGGGGTGTCGTTCCTGGATATTTCCACGGGCGAATTCTTCGTGGCAGAAGGCACCCCGGAAGGGATCGACAAGTGGCTGCAGAATTTCGCGCCCAAGGAGGTGCTCCTCTCGAAAAGCCACCGTACCGAATTCGCCGAGCGCTTCGGGCCCGAATACCATACCTTTTACCTGGAAGACTGGGTGTTCCAGGAAGACTATGCCCGCGAAACCCTCACCGGCCATTTCAAGACGGGCGGGCTGAAGGGCTTCGGGGTGGAAAGCCTGCCCCTGGGCATTATAGCGGCCGCCTCCGTGCTGCACTACCTGGGGGAGACCCAGCACCGGCAGCTCGGCCATATCCGCACCCTGAGGAGGCTGGCCAACGAAGATTTCGTCTGGATGGACCGCTTTACCATCCAGAACCTGGAGCTCTTCCGCACCCGCGACTCCAAAGGGGTATCCCTGCTGGAGGTAATCGACAAGACCCGCTCCCCCATGGGGGGGCGCATGCTCCGGCGCTGGCTGGCCCTGCCGCTCATCGACCTGGAGGCCATCCGGGGCAGGCACCAGGTGGTAGCCTACTTTGCGGAACGCGACGCGGAGCTGATCCGCATCCAGGAGCAATTGCGGCGGATGGGCGACCTGGAGCGGCTCATCGCCAAGGTGGCAGCCGGGAAGGTGAGCCCGCGCGAAACGGTGCAGCTCAAGAACTCCCTGGAAGCCATAATACCCGTAAAAAGCCAGGTAGGGCAGGCCGATCAGCCCGCCCTGCAGCGACTGGCGCAGGCCCTTGACCCCTGCGACGCCCTGCGCGACCGCATCAAGGCCATGTTGTGCGAAGAAGCCCCCGTGGGCATCGGGAAAGGGCGCACCATCGCCCCGGGCTTTTCGGCCGAACTCGACGAGCTGCGCGGGCTTGCCCACAGCGGCAAGGACTATCTGGACCGGATGCTGGAACGGGAAGCGGCACGCACCGGCATCACCTCCCTGAAGATAGCCTCCAACAACGTCTTCGGCTATTATATCGAAGTTCGCAACACCCATAAAGACAAGGTTCCTGAAGACTGGATCCGCAAACAGACCCTGGTCAACGCCGAAAGGTATATCACCGAGGAACTCAAGGAATACGAAAGCAAGATACTGGGGGCCGAAGAACGCATCCTGGAACTGGAGCAGCAGCTCTTTTCACAGCTGGTGGTCTGGATGCAGGAATACATCGCCCCCGTGCAGCGCAACGCCCAGACCCTGGCCGAGCTCGATTGCCTCTGCGGCTTTGCCACCCTGGCCCGCGACCATGGCTATGCGGCCCCGGAAATGACCTCCGAAACGGGCCTGCACATCGTGCAGGGACGGCACCCGGTCATTGAAAGGCAGCTCCCCGCCGGAGAATCGTACATCCCCAACGACCTGTGGCTCAACCGCGAGGAGCAGCAGCTCATTATGATAACAGGGCCCAATATGAGCGGGAAATCAGCCATTTTGCGGCAGACGGCCCTTATTGTGCTGCTGGCCCAGATCGGCAGCTTCGTGCCGGCCCAGTCGGCCCGGCTGGGGCTGGTAGACAAGATCTTTACCCGGGTGGGCGCCAGCGACAACATCTCCCTGGGGGAATCTACCTTTATGGTGGAGATGAACGAGGCGGCCTCGATCCTGAACAACCTCTCGGAGCGCAGCCTCATCTTGCTCGACGAGATCGGCCGGGGCACCAGCACCTACGACGGCATTTCCATTGCCTGGGCCATAGCCGAATACCTGCACGAACACCCGACCCGGGCCAAGACCCTCTTCGCCACCCATTACCACGAGCTCAACGAGATGGCAGCCACCTTTCCGCGCATCCGCAACTACAACGTTTCGGTAAAGGAATTGAAAGACAAGGTGCTTTTCCTGCGCAAGCTCGAAGCCGGGGGCAGCGAGCACAGTTTCGGGATCCACGTGGCGCGGATGGCCGGCATGCCGCAGCAGGTGGTTGGGAAAGCCGAGAAAATTTTGAAAAAACTGGAGAAGTCACATGCTTCCGAGCAGCTCACAGACCGGCTACAGTCGGCGGGCAACGACCTGCAGCTGAGCTTTTTCAACCTCGACGACCCGCTGCTGGAGCAGATCAAGGAAGAAATCCTGCACCTGGATATCGACACCCTTACCCCCGTGGAGGCCCTGATGAAACTCAACGAGATCAAGCGGCTGCTCTCGGCCAAGAAACGGGCCACTTCTTAGACCCCTGAAAACGCCATGCATCCGGATATCAACCTCGGGCTCCGGCAAAACTGGAAACAATTCACCCTGCTGGTGGTCATCAATGCCTTCGTGGGGGGCATGGTGGGCCTGGAACGGAGCATTTTTCCCCAGTTCGCCGAACAGGAATTCGGCATCACCTCCAAAACGGCCATCCTGTCGTTCATCACCGCCTTCGGGATCAGCAAGGCCCTGGCCAACTACTACACGGGCCGACTGGCCAACCGCTTCGGCCGCCGCAACCTATTGGTGGGCGGCTGGGCACTGGCCCTCCCCATCCCCTTTATCCTGATCCATGCCGGCAGCTGGAACTGGGTGGTTTTCGCCAACGTTCTGCTCGGCCTGAGCCAGGGGCTGACCTGGAGCAGCACCGTGGTGATGAAGATTGACCTGGCGGGGGAAAAACAGCGGGGCCTGGCCATGGGCCTCAACGAGTTTTCGGGCTACCTGGCCGTGGGCCTGGTGGCCTTTCTCTCCGGCTACCTGGCCAACACCCACG
>DATIPV010000213.1:0-2332 GCA_035471525.1 Robiginitalea sp. | reverse complement strand
TGAAGGGCTGGGCATTTCAGACCTCAACCTGCTTCCGAATGCCTTTCTGCAGGCTAAAGTGGGGTTGCCCTATGCCACGGAAGCTGGTGTGCGGGTATTTCCCAATATTGAGGTGGGGGGCGTAGAGCTTGGCCTGTACGGAATTAGCCTGCAGCATGAAATCAGCCGGTGGATCGAGTTCCTCGACCGGTCGCCTGTGGCGGTATCAGTTTTTGGCGCTTACACCACCCTGGGTGCCAAGTATGCCTTTGAAACGGGGGGCGATGTACTGGGCGAGAACCAGCGCATAAAACTCGATATGCATTCCTGGTTGTTTGAATTGGTAACCTCCACCAGGTTCGAAAAATTGAATTTTTACGGGGGGCTCGGCTATGTAACCGGGAACAGCGAAACCAGGCTTCTGGGCACCTACGAGTTGCAGACCCGCACTCCGGTTACCTTTACCGACCCTTTCGATATCCAGAACGAAATATCAGGGTTTCGGGCCAATCTGGGGGCCAACCTGCGCCTGGGCTGGTTTGGTCTGAATACGGCCTACACCTTTCAGGGGTATAACAACTTTACGCTGGGGATCAATTTCCATATCAAATAAGCCTCCTGGGATGCCCCCTTTTTATCATTTAGAGAGGTCTGCCTACTGCCCTGAAGACACCTCCAGCAGGGCTGTCTGATAAGGGGTGTCGAGCAGCGCCTTCCCGTTTTTTACCACCACCCGGGCGTTTGAATACGCGTCGCGAAGCATGGTGCCATCACCAAAATAGCCCTGGACGTTCAGGGATTTCCTGCCTTCTGGGAGGTCGAGCCCCACCACGACCTTGTCGCGGTAGCTTTCGGAGGTGTAGGTACGGCTGAAGACATAGGGACGACTCGAGAGGCGGTTGTGCTTCCCTGCCCCGATCGCGGGGTGGCGGGCCCGGAACGACCCCAGCTTCTGCCAGTGCTTCAGTACGTTTTGCTTCTCGGGCAGGCTGTCGAGCTCGGCCCAGTTCATGAAGGTGCGCAGGTTGGCATCCCCGACGGCCCCTTCGGCATGCAGCGGACGGGAACTCTCGTCCCCGTAATAGATTTGCGAAGCCCCCGGGGTCAGCAGCAGCACATTGGCCGCCCGGTAGGCCTGGCTGCGGTCGGGGTCGAAGGGGGCCCCGTCGTCGTGAGAGCTCAGGTAATTAAACACGCCCTGCCCGTTCAGCTTCGATTGCAGCAATCGGCTGTATTTGGCAAAGGTGCGCTCATACGGCTGGCTGGCGTCGGTCTTGAGCTCAAAATTGATGAGGCTTTTAAACCCGTAATCGAAGTAGTCGACGGTGCGGTCGCCGAAATCGAATTCCCTGCCCCCAGAAATCCCGTAATTGTAAACTTCCCCAACCATAAAGAACGGGTTGTCGTCCAGCACTTTTTCGGGATGCCGCTTTTTCCAGGCCTCAAAGGCGAAGGACGCCTCCCGGTAGAGCTCTGCCCAGGCCTTTTCGTCGGCGTGCTTGGCCGTGTCTACCCGGAATCCGTCAATCCCCAGGTCATTCACGTAATCGGTGAGCCATTTGATGATGTAGTAGCGGGGTGCCCGCGGATATCCGGTGCGCTCGAAAAAGCCCTGCAATTCGTCGAGTTCGGCGCTCAGGCGCCCTTCCTCCTTCCATTTGGCCAGGAGGGCATCGGGCAATTCCACCGGGGCGTCCGACTCTGTATATACGTCGGGAAGGTTGGCCACCAGGGTACAGGCCGTGGTGGTCGCATAGTCCTGAAAGGTACAGACCGGTTCCAGCCGCACCCAGTCTTCGGGCCATGCCGGGTCTTCCTGGGTAACAGGCCCGGTGTGGTTGAGCACCACGTCCATCAGGATACGGATGCCGCGGCTGTGGGCCGACTCCACCAGGGCCTGCAATTCGGCCCGCGTGCCAAAATTGGGGTCGAGGGCCGTCCAGTCCTTGGCCCAATACCCGTGGTAGCCATACGTATTTCCGGTCCCTTCGTCCGTATCGCCGTGTATTTGCTCGACAACCGGGGTAAACCAGATGGCGTTCACCCCCAGGGAATCGAAATAGCCCGATTCAATTTTTTGGGAAATGCCGGCCAGGTCGCCCCCCATAAAGCCCCGCAGCGGGCCGGTTGGCTCGGTACGCCCGAAGTGAGTGTCGTTTTCAGGATCCCCGTTGCGGAAACGGTCGGTGAGCAGGAAATACACGTTTGCGGCCTCCCAGAGGAAGGGGATGCTGTCGTTATTTTTGACCGGCTGGCTCGGGAGTACGGCCTGCTCCTGGGTTTCAGGCCTGTTGCGCTCCGGCTTGCAGTGGCAGAACAGTACCAGGGACAGGAGCAGCAACGGCCATTTTTT
>DATIPV010000212.1:0-9967 GCA_035471525.1 Robiginitalea sp. | reverse complement strand
GTTGTTGTCGTACGTCAGCCCCTCGTCCAAAATGCGAATCGCCCCTTCGATGGGCGTGCCGGCCGGGAGGCTGAAAACGGCCTGGCCGCGCCCGGAGCCTGTCAGTTCGGGGGCGCTCTTGGCTATTAGCGTATCGCGGTTAAAGAGCGACAGCGGCTTAACACGGGTGGTATCGTCCAGGGAAATGATTACCTGCAGCTCGAGGATCTCAGGGTTCCGCGCGCTAATAAAAGCCGTGTCGAGCGACATATTGTACCGTTGATCCGGCCTCAGGGGCAGGGCGTGGACTTCGGGCAGGCCCAGGCTGTCGGCCTCTTTGAAATCGAGCTCCTGAAAATCGGAGATCAGCCATATTTCCCGTATGGTTTGCGGGTCTTTTGCAAGGAGGGCATCTGCCCGCAAGAGCAGGGCGGCAGCATCGGCCTTTTGATGGCTGAAGGGCAGGTTTAGCAGTATTTCTCTGAATTCTGAAAGGGGCCTGGTCGTATATTCTTCCGCAGGGGTCAGCAGGGCGCACTCGAAATCAGGAGGTAGTTGCTGCAGCAGGGTTTGCACGGCCCCCTGCAAAAGGCTCGAATTGCCCTGGGGCGCCTGCATGCTGAAGGAATTGTCGAGATAAATGGCAACCCTGCGCGCTTTCCCGGCATCGGGCCGGGCCATGAAGGGCTGCGTGAAAGCCAGTACCAAAGCCGAGAGCAGCCCCAGTCGGGCCAGGAGCAGCAACCATTTTTTTAACTGGCTGCTCCGGTTAGACTCCACCACCAGCTGTTGCAGGAGCCGTACGTTGGTAAAAGGTGTTTTCCGGAACCGGCGTAAGCGCAGCAAATGGATCAGGACCGGGATGGCCAGTACCAGCAGGCCCCAAAGCAATTGCGGGTTCTTGAGCAGCATAGTCGGGATTGATCACACAAATATAGCCAAAATGGGGGCGCAGGCCGAGGGCGGCCCGGGCTGCTTCCGCAATAATTCCCACGGCCTTTCGGCCCGGCCGCTCAGCAGAAGAAGAAATAATCGCTCCCCGGTGCAGCCCCCTGTTGCCGCAGATAGGCCCGGATCTGTGCCTGTGCTTCCGGGTTGGCTACCGTAACCACGCTTTGCGCCCGCTGCAGGGCGGCGGTATGAAAAAAATGGAGCAGGCGCTTTCCATAGATCTGTTTCCCGATCTTTTTGGGGTTGTCGCATACCCAGTAAAAGTCGATCCCCTGCTGCCTGAGCAGACGTGCAATCTTCTTTCCTTTGAAGCCGGCGCCCCATATCACCAGGGGCCTGCCGGCATCCCGGTCGAGCTGCAGGAAGTAATGGGTTTTTATCTCGAGGAAATAGTTCTGGGCATAATGCTCCGAATTCCGCGAGGTGCGCGCATCGTAGTCGCGCCAAAAGTGCAGTACCTGTTCTGAAGGCAGGGTTGTAAGGCCCTGGCGGTAAAAGCGGAAGCAGAGGTCGTAGTCTTCCGGGTAGCGGTCGGAGTCGAAGGCCCCGCAGGCGTCCAGGTCGCTGCGGCCTGTCATCCAGCAGGGCGAAGGCACCACGCATTCCTTGTAGATTTCGGTGAAATTGCTCCCCCTGGCCGTGAGGCCGTTGAGCCAGCTTTCGTAACGGGCATACCCATCGGAGATACCCCGGTCTGAAAAATACCGCACCTGCCCCAGCGCCAGGTGGCCCGGCCCGTGCCGGAGCAGTTGCTCCGACATAACGGCCAACCTTTCGCCGGCCATCACATCGTCGGAGTCCATCCGGGTGATATAGCTCCCGTTACTGGCTGCGTAAGCCGTGCGCAGGGCCGGAATAATACCGGCTCCCCGGTTGTCGAGCAGGCAGATGCGCTTATCGCGGCGGGCCGCCTGCCGAATGAGATCCCGGCTGCGGTCTTCTGACCGGTCGTCCACGGCCAGCAACTCCCAGTCTGCACAGGACTGCTCGCTAATGGAACGGAGGCATTCTTCCAGAAAACCGGCGGTGTTCCGGAAGGGCATCAAAATACTGATCAGCGGCATCTTCAAACCGGAAAATTTATGCTCCCAGAAGGCCTGATGAACCTTCCTGTACTGCGGCGGGCTATCGCATCTTGCTTCTTTCAAGTGCCCGGGCAATGGCTGCCTCAGCGAGGGGTGCCATTATCTGGTAGCCCTTCACCGTCGGGTGAACCTCATCGGAGGCCAGGGTCTCGTCCAGGCCGTTGCGCGCATCGGCCATGGCTGAAAAATAGTCGAGGTATACCAGGTTGTGCTCTGCCGCATAGGCCCGGATCATGTCATTCAGAACGGGCACTTTCTTATAGGGTTCCAACCCGGGCCGCCAGGGGAAGTCATAAGCGGGCAGCACGGAACACAAAACAGGTTCAATTCCGTTAGCCAGGGCCAGTTCGGCCATCGATTTCAGATTGTCCATAATCTGAGGCAGGGTCATGTGCCCGGTATTCCCGGCAATATCGTTTACCCCGGCCAGAATAACCACCACCCTGGGCTGCAGGGCAATCACATCCTGCCGGAAGCGCAGCAGCATCTGGGGCGTGGTTTGACCGCTGATGCCCCGGTTCACATAAGGCCTGCCCCGGAAGAATTCGGGCACCTTGCCCAGCCAGCCAATGGTGATGGAGTTCCCCATGAACACCACCCGGTCTTCTCCGGCCGCAGGCGGCGGCAGCGAATCATTGGCGGCCCGGAACTCGGCCAGGTTGGGCCAATCCTGTGCATGGGCCGCTTCTGTGTGCAAAAGAGCGAAGGCCAATAGCAGGCCGAGAAGGATTGTCGCTTTGGTCATTTTGGGTTCGGATGCTCGTGTCACGGCAGGAGGGGTATAATGTGATTTTCAGTTTTCCGCTTTGGGGGGTGTAATCATGATATGGGCCCGGTGCGTACCCGGATCCATGAGCCAGGCGTGCCCGGGAGGGGCCGGGGTGGTGGGCAATCCGGTACTTTCGCCGGTGGCGAAGGGAATGTAGAAGACATATCGGACGTACGGGTTTTCGATGTCTCCCGTCTGCGGGTTCACAGTGCCCGTAAAGACGCACAAAGTAGCCCTTTCAGGCATCTTGAGTGCGCCAGAACGCACTTCCGATTCGCGGGTGTCGAAGATTTCCTGGAAATCCCGTCCCTCCGACTTCAGTTGCCGTCCCCGCGCCATAAACGGATCCAGATCCTTGTGGTAGGCCGCTGTCGAGAAACTCGTTGTCGCCGGGTCGTCTGCCAGGGCGATATAGGCATTCGAACCTTCGCGCAGGGTCGTGAACTGCCCGGTGGCAGTATAGCCGTACACCTTGGCCCCGTCCCGGAATTCTTCCGGCACAGCCATCAGGGCCGTCCGGATCTGCCAGTCTGCCGGGGGAATATCCTGGGCAGGGAGCAAAGCGGCCATGCCGCAGCTCAGCAGGAGCAAAACAGTATTTTTTGTCATTGGGATCAGTATTTGGCACTCTCGACCTGCGCAGAGGTCCTCAGGATAAAGGCGCGTAAGTCATCATTGGCCTGTTTCAGGTCTTCCCGCCTCAGGTACATCATGTGCCCGCTGCGATATCCCTTGAATTCGAACCGGTCTTTCATGCGCCCGCTCGGGTCTACCTGCCACATGGTGTATTTGGCGTTGAAATAGGTGGTGGCCCCGTCGTAATAGCCCGACTGGATCAGCACGTTCAGATACGGGTTCTGGGCCATGGCCTGGCGGAGGTTGTCGCGGGTGTCGTCGTCTTCATTGTTCCAGGGGTGCACCGGCCCGAACATATTGTATTTCATGTCTGTCTTGAAGTTCAGCTCTTCCTGCAGGTAATAATTGATGGCGGGGGTAAAGCTGTGCAACCAGGAGGTGAGCTCAGCCGAATAATCGGGCCTGGTGCCGGCCAGGGTCTTGTCTATACCCAGGTAGCGGCTGTCGAGCCGGCCGATATTGTATCCGCCCCGATCCCTCAGCAGCGCCTTCCAGAAGTAGGAGGTGGGAACGCTCAGGTTCAGGTCCAGAATTTCCTTTTTGCCCAGCCCGGAGTAATAGGCCATCTTTTCCGCAACGGCATCGCGCTCGGCATCGGGGATAAACCCGCCTTTGGCCAGGGCCGGGATTAGGGTGTTGAGGGTGAAAGCCTCCGATTCCGGCAATATTTCCAGCAGGTCCTTTTGCTGGAGGGCAGCTGGGAGCGCTTTCTGGTACCAGGCAGCAGCCGTGTAGTAGGGGAGGTTCAGTGCCTCGCTCACAGGCCCGCCCACGCGGATTACCTTGTAGTCGGCCGGAGATACCATAATAACCCCGTTCAGGTACATCCATTGCTGGTTCTGGAGGGCCAGGGACAGACCCATTACCCGCGTGCCCCCGTAGCTCTCGCCGATAATGTATTTGGGAGACCGCCAGCGGTTGTGACGGGTTACAAAGGTGTTGAGCCATTCCGCCAGGTATTTCGTATCGGCATTGATGCCAAAGAATTTATCGCGGTCCACGTCCTTCCCGGTTTCGGGAATCGTTCTTGAATACCCTGTGTTGGCCGGGTTCACATAGACGATATCGGTTACGTCCAGCACCGAATAGGGGTTCGGGTCCACCCCGTAGGGTTGTATGGGATATCCTTCATCGTCTATCCGCAGAATGCGGGGCCCCGTATAGGCCAGATGCATCCAGACGGAACCCGAGCCGGGCCCCCCGTTGAAGGAGATCAGCAGCGGGCGGGACGCCCTGTCTTTTACATTGTTGCGGGTGTAATAGGTATAATGCAGGGCGGCTATGGGCTTTCCGTTTTCGTCCCAGACCGGTTGGGTTCCGGTTTCTGCCGTATAGGTAAAGGCGACCCCGTTTGCGGTAACCCCGTGTTGGGTAACCACGGTGGTGTCTGCCGGCAGGGAGCGGTCCTGGGCCCGCAGGCTGCCCAAGGCGCTGCAAAGCAGCAGGGCGAGGAGGCTGGGTACTATCGTTCTCATAGGTATGGTGTTTAGCTCCCTAAAATAAGACTTTTGCCCAAGCTGGCAGTACCTTTGCCTGCAAAACCTTGGGTTTCTCCGGGTCCAGGCTTTACTTTCTTATCTTTAGGTAAAACTGCCGCCATGAATCCGATCGACCGAAGAAATTTCAACCTCAAGCTTTCCAGGGGGCTCGCAGGCGCCTTCCTGGCCGGAAACCTCCCGGTGACCCATGCCATGTGCATGGCCCCGAACCAGAAGAGGGGGTTGGGCGTTGCCCTGGTGGGGCTCGGGAGCTACAGCACCTATCAGCTTGCCCCGGCCCTGCAGCTAACCGAGCACTGCCACCTGGCGGGCATTGTTACGGGAACCCCCTCCAAGGCCGAACAGTGGGCCCGGCAGTACGGGCTGGATGCGCGCCACATTTACGATTACAGCACCTTTGACCGTATTGCCGACGACGACGCCATCGACATCGTCTATGTGGTGTTGCCCAACAGCATGCATGCGGAGTTTACCATCCGGGCGGCCAGGGCGGGCAAACACGTGATTTGCGAAAAACCGATGGCTATGAGCGTGAAGGAGTGCGATGCCATGCTGGAAGCCTGCCAGCAGGCAGGTGTAAAGCTGGGCATGGGGTACCGCCTGCATTCGGAACCCTATACACGGGAAATAAAGCGCCTGGTGCGCGAAAAGGTTTTTGGAGAGGTGCGCTTTGTAATCGGGGAGGCCGCCTACATCTCTTCTGGCAATCCCGGACAGTGGCGCCTGAATAAGGCGCTTTCGGGTGGCGGGGCCCTAATGAACATGGGGGTTTATGCCATCCAGAGCTGCATCTACGGCAGCGGCAGGAACCCGGTTGCCGTAAGCGCCCAGGAATTCAGCACCCGCCCCGACTACTTCAAGGATACCGACGAGACCATCACCGCCCAGCTCACCTTCCCGGAGGGGGCTGTAGGCACGGTTATGACCTCGCACAACGCTAATGCCAACCGGTTGTACGGTTCCTGCGATTCGGGCTGGTTCGAACTCCAGCCGGCCAACAACTACGGCCCGCTGGCCGGACAAACTTCCCGCGGGGTCCTTGAATTTGCCCACGAACCCCAGCAGAAACTACAGATGGACGATTTTGCCCGGCACATCCTGGAGGGCTCGCCCAACCGGGCCCCGGGCGAGATGGGCCGGCGCGACATGGTAATTGTCGAGGCCATTTACCGCTCCATACGTGAGGGCGGGCGGATGATACCCGTAGAGCTGCCTCCGGGTTACGGCCTTTCCGAATAATCAGCCGAAACCCTCGAAGACCCCCAGGCCGAAAAGGGCGAAATCGTATTTTACGGGGTCTTCGGCATCCAGGGAGCGAAGGGCCTTGTCGAGCTCCGCCACGGCACGGCCGTCGTTCTGTTTTCTGCGCAGCAGGCCCAGGCTGCGCGCCACCCTTCCGCTGTGTACATCGAGCGGGCAGGAGAGCTGGGCAGGGCGGATGCCGTGCCATATCCCGAAATCGACCCCGGTGCCAGGCGGCCGCACCATCCATCGCAAAAACATATGGAGCCTTTTGGCCGCCGAACCCCGCCCGGGATCGGAAAAGTGTTTTTCACTCCGGGCATCGTGCGGTGTTTCCATGAATGCCCTGCGTGCCCGGCAGATCGCCTGCTGCAGGCATTCTTCCCCGTCCTCCGGCCTGAATAGGGCTTCAAGGCCCCCGGGACGGGCATATATATTTCTGAGGGCCCTCGCAAAGAAGGTGAGGTCGCACCCGTTAAAGGTCCGGTGGACAAAATCCTCCAGCCTCTTCAGATCGCCAGGGCCGGCATGCTGAACAAAGGCATAAGGGGCATCATCCATGCGCTCCATCAGGTTGCGGGCGCTTCTGATTATACCCTTGCGGTTGCCCCAGGCGATGGTGGCCGTCAGGAAGCCCGCTATTTCAATATCTTCCTTCTTTTCAAAGGCATGGGGCACCTGCACGGGGTCTGTCTGAAGGAATTCGGCTTGCTGGTACTGGGCAGCCTTCGCATCGAGAAACTCTTTTAATTCGCCCCGGTTCATCTCAGACTACGATCAGTCCGTCTACCATGGTAAGTTTCCGGTCGGCCATTTCGGCCAGTTCTTCGTTGTGGGTAACGATCACGAAGGTTTGCCCGAAGGTATCGCGCAATTCGAAAAAGAGTTTATGAAGGCGGTCGGCACTTGCGGAATCGAGGTTCCCGCTGGGCTCGTCGGCAAGCACCACATCGGGCCGGTTGATAAGGGCCCTGGCTACTGCCACCCGCTGTTGTTCGCCCCCCGACAATTCAGCCGGTTTGTGGTGGGTCCGGTTGCCCAACCCCAGGAATTCCAGGAGTTCCTGGGCACGGCTTTCGGCCTCCGCTTTGGGCACATCGGCGATAAAAGCCGGGATACAAACATTTTCCAGGGCCGAGAATTCGGGCAAAAGCTGGTGGAACTGAAAGACAAAGCCGATATGCCTGTTGCGGAAACGGGCGAGCTGTTTTTCATTCAGCTGCGTTACCTCCTGCCCGTTGATCTCGATTTGGGTACCGGGGGCCGGGCTGGGCTGGTCCAGGGTACCGAGAATCTGCAGCAGGGTAGTCTTACCGGCTCCTGAAGCCCCGACAATCGAAACGATTTCACCCCGGCCGATCTGCAGATCGACGCCTTTGAGAACTTCCAGTTCGCCGTAAAATTTATGGATATGGGTTGCCCGGATCATGCCGCTGAATTCAAGGGCTCAAAGTACACATTCGGACAGACCTGACCAAATGGGCTGCTGCCCGAACCCTGCACCTCCCTGCGGAAATAAGGTGAGATTTCCGTGGGCCCGGGTTACCCCCGGTCTTGATATTTTTTGCATCTTTATGAGAAACAAAGAGCATGGCACCCTATCGCTACCTGGAGGAATACAACATTGAGGTAACCAAGGAACTGCGGGAGCGCTATTCCCGGATTATTGATGAGATCGGGGAAGACTCCGGGCGGGAAGGGCTTCTCAGCACCCCCGAAAGGGCCGCCAAGGCCCTGTTGTTCCTTACCCAGGGGTACCGTCAGAATGCGGTGGAAATCCTCAAAGAAGCCATGTTCAAGGAGTCCTACAGCGAAATGGTCATTATAAAGGACATAGAATTGTACTCCCTGTGCGAACACCACATGCTGCCCTTTTTCGGGAAGGCGCACGTGGCCTATATCCCCGACGGTCATATCGTGGGGCTGAGCAAGATCCCCAGGGTGGTCGACGTCTTCGCCCGGCGGCTGCAGGTGCAGGAACGCCTTACCGACGATATCCTGGAATGCATCAACAGCACGCTTAAACCAAAAGGTGTGGCGGTTGTTATCGAAGCCGCCCACATGTGCATGATGATGCGCGGGGTGCAAAAACAGAATTCCGTAACCACCACCTCCGGTTTCCGCGGACAATTCGAAAAAATCGAGACCCGCAACGAATTCCTGAAACTGATCAGCTCCCACCTGTCTTAAAGCCCTGAAGTGCAACCCGATGGAAGGAAAAAAACGCAAGTTTCTGCTGGGCCTGCTCTTTGATGGCATAGGCATGGCTTCCCTGTTGATTCCGGGTATCGGCCCGGCCCTGGACCTGGTTTGGGCCCCGGTGGCCGGATGGCTTATGACCCGGATGTATCCCGGCAGGAGCGGTCGGGCGGCCGCTTTTGTAACCTTCGTGGAAGAGATGCTTCCGGGAACAGACCTTGTCCCCACCTTTACCCTGATGTGGATTTACACGTATCTGATCCGCAGGAAATCGCCTGTGCCGGCCCAAAGCGCCTGAGGCCGGTTATGTCTGCCTGCCGCTTGCGGCCAAAGCACCCCTACAGCAGCAGATTTACGCCCAGGCTCAGATTGCGGCCGATATTGTATACGCCATCCGGTTTCAGGCGCGACAAATGCGAGATATAGGCCGTATCGAACAGGTTGTTGGCGCTCAGCTGCACCTCCAGGGTTTTGCCGAAAATTCTGCTTTCACCGCCCAGGCCAATATTGACCAGGTTGTAGGCCGGGGTCTCTGTTTCGAATGCACTTACGCGCGACTGCCTGAAATAGCTTTCCAGGCCGACAAAGCCGAAGACGTTTTGCCAGGAACGCGACACGCTCTCAAATTCCATCCGCAGCGTATTCTTCCAGCTAAAGGGCGGGATCAGGGGCAGGTCCTGTCCCGAATCGAGGCTGCCGAGAACCAGGGCCAGGTTGCTCTGCAGGTGCAGCCAGTCCAGCGGGTGGGGGTGCCAGTGGAGCCCGGCCTCCCCTCCGTACAGCAGGGCGTCGTCCTGCCGGTACTGGTAAACCGGGTCCGCCCCCGATACCGCTCCTGTAGGCGCCAGGTAAATGTAGTCGCGCACCCGGTTCCGGAAGCCATTCAGCGACAGCTCCAGGTGCTCGCTTTTGTATTCCAGGGCAAGGTCGGCCTGTACATTGCGTTCGTTGGCCAGGTCGGGATTCCCGATCTCGTAGCGGTTGGCTCCCGAATGCGTGCCGTTCGACAGGAGTTCAGACAGGTTGGGCGCCCGAAACCCGGAAGCCAGGTTAATGCGCCCTATCAGTTTGGGCCCCAGGTCTGTCCGGTACCCCAGGGCCGCGTTGAAACTGTTGTAATCCCGCCGCAGGGCCGGTATAAAATCGGGATTACCGGCTGTTCCGTACGCATCCCCTTCCAGGTTGCGATGGTCGTATCGGAGCCCAAGCTGCAGGTCGCCTGACTCAAAATGCAGGTGAGAAGTGGCCATAAGGCCCACGTCGGTTGTGCGTGCATCTGGGATAAGCACCTCTTCGCCGGCATTGGTGTTTTCCTGCCACATTCCCTGCAGTCCGAAAATTGTGAGGATCTTGTTCCCGCCAAAGGAGAGCTGGTATTGCAGGTTGTAGTTCAGGGTTTGGAGCTTCATGTCCAGGGCCGGGCCCTCGTGGGCCGGGTCACCCGGCGGGTTTTCATCTTCAGGGTGTTCTTCGAATTCCTGCCGGTGGTTTCCCACATACCCCAGGATCAGTTTCAGGCTCGATTCCGACAGGAACCATTCCATGGTGTTGCTCAGAATATGGGAGCTTATTTCCTGATAGGGCAGCAGCGGATTCCGGCTGCGCGA
>DATIPV010000211.1:0-2948 GCA_035471525.1 Robiginitalea sp. | reverse complement strand
TTACTGATCGTGAATTTCAGGGGGGCGACCTACCTTCGGGAAGCCTTGAGAAGGGTTCGTACGATTCGTGTACCTTCTTCGGCCTGGACCTTTCGGGGAGCTATCTGGACGGGTGTCACTTTCTTGACTGCGAATTCCACGATGGCAACCTGAGCAATGCCAACATTGGCGGGGCCGAATGGAATGGGGTGCGTTTTACGGGGTGCAAGATGGTTGGGTTGCGTTTTGAAAGCTGCGGGCAGTACATTACGGGCCTCCGTTTCGAAAATTGCCAGCTCGACTTCTCCTCCTTTACCGGAATTGAGATACCCGGGACCCTGTTTAAGGATTGTTCGCTGCGGGAAGTGGACTTTTCAGAGGCCGGATTGAGCCGGGCCAGGTTTACGGGTTGCAACCTGCAGCGGGCGAATTTTATGCAGACCAACCTGGAGGGTGCCGATTTTACCTCGGCACACAACTATTCCCTCGATCCGGAACAGAATCGGCTGCGCAAGGCTCGATTTTCATGGGAGGGATTACCGGGCCTGCTCGGAAAATACGGGATCCTTATCGAATAACACCGCACTTGAAAGGAAGTTGTCTGGAATGCAATACCGGATACAGGGGGCGTACCGACAAGAAATTCTGTTCGGACTACTGCCGCAATGCCTATCACAACCGGTTGAACCGCGACAGCAACAACCTGGTGCGCACCGTCAACAACCGCCTGCGCAAGAATTACCGCATCTTAAAGCGCATAACCGATTCGCCGGGCGAGGGCCCGGTTCGGCGCACCCAACTGGCCGACCTGGGCTTCGATTTCAACACCATCACGCGCATCAAAGACGCACACCCGGGCGGGCCCTGTTATTGCGTGTACGACCTGGGGTACGTTCCCCTGGGGGAAGACCGCTTCAAGATCGTGAAGACCTCCTAAGTGAGGGTGGGGAAAGTGCTTTATTTATAGTTGTGGGAAGAGAGCTTCAAAGCCGCTATCACGATATCTTTACGGCTGATCTGCCCGACCAGGAGCCCGTTCTCCATAACCGGCAAACGACGTCGGTTGTTCTTGTGAAAACGTTCGGCAGCATCGAAGATGGATATGTCGTGGGGTATGGTTTCCACGTTCTTTGACATAAAGGCCTCAACGCTTTTATCCAGGATGGGCTGGTTGAAATAGCGGCTCTCCGAGATCTGCTTCATGCAATCGGCCTCGGAAACAATCCCGACCAGAAACCCGTTGTCGTCCAGAACCGGCCCCCCGGAAATGCGGTTCTTGGCAAAAGATTCCATCACTTGCAGGATGGACTGTTCCGGGTGGAACGTAATCAGGTTTCGGGTCATATAATCAGACACCAGAATAGGTGCGTCGTACTCTTTTTTTGATGATTCCTTGGCCCTGCGGCCCATAAAACTTTTGATTCCCATGGGTCATTAATTAGTCGGGTGAATCTCTAAATATAGAGAAATTCATTCGATTCTATTCAAAATATTTTACCGCACCCCCCAGCCCCTCTAAATTTTCATACTTTTAAATGACTTTTTTTCATTTGATGAAACCCGCCACTTCCGTCGTCTCCTTTTTGCTTTTGCTGTTAGCGGCCTATCTGGCATTCCGGGTTGCCATGCCGGCATACCAACCCGATGCGGGCCTGCCCGAATCGAGCTTTTCCACAGACCGGGCACTCGAACACCTGCGCCGGATTTCACAGAAACCCCACGGGGTGGGTTTTCCGGCACATGCCGAGGTTCGGGATTACATTATGGGAGTCCTGGAAGGGATGGGGCTGAAACCTGAACTGCAGACGGGCTATACGGCGGGCGATTGGGGAAACCTGAGTAAGGCCGAGAACATCCTGGTTCGCATCCCGGGACGCGAACCCGGCCGTGCCCTGCTGTTGCTGTCGCACTACGACAGCAGTCCGCATTCGTCCCTGGGAGCCGGCGACGCCGGCAGCGGAATAGCCGTAATTCTCGAGGGGCTTCGGGCGTATCTGGCTGGAAACCGTCAGCCCGGGAACGATCTGATCGTGCTTATCTCAGATGCCGAAGAGCTGGGGCTGAACGGAGCCGACCTTTTTGTGAACAGCCACTCCTGGGCCAGGGACGTGGGCCTGGTGCTGAATTTCGAAGCCCGGGGCAGCGGGGGGCCCGGCATTATGCTCGTCGAGACCAACGGGGGCAATGCCCGCCTGATCGATGCCTTTGCCCAAGCTGCTCCCCCGTACCCCGTTGCCAATTCGCTGGCCTACAGCATCTATAAAAAACTGCCTAACGATACGGATCTGACTGTCTTCCGGGAAGACGGAGACATACAGGGGTTCAATTTTGCCTTTATAGACGATCATTTCGACTACCATAGCGCCCTGGACTCCTGGGACCGGCTCGACCGCAACACCGTGGCCCACCAGGGGAGCTACCTGGTCTCCCTGCTCGACTATTTCAGCGACGCCGAACTGGCTCACCTGCAGAGCGCTGACGATTACGTGTATTTCAACCTGCCCTTCCTGGGCCTGATGCATTATCCGAATGCCTGGATCTGGCCTGTGTTCCTCTTTGCCCTGCTGCTTTTGCTGGCCGCCCTTATAACAGGCTTCCGCAAGGGAGTCCTTACTGCCCGGGGCATTGCATTCGGATTCGTGCCCGCCTTGGCAGCCCTGGGCCTCAACGGCCTGTTCGGCTATTTTGCCTGGCCGCTGCTGAAGGCCGCTTACCCGGCCTATGCCGATATGCTCCACGGCTTCACCTACAACGGCTACCTGTACATCGCCGCCCTGTCGGCCCTGGCCTTCGGTAGCTGCTTTCTGCTGTATGCTTCGTGGCGCAGGGGTTCGACCCCTGATGCCCTGGTGGCCCCTTCGGTGATCTGGCTGGTGCTGTGCGGGGTGCTCAGTTTTTACCTCCCCGGGGCTGCCTTCTTCATCATCCCGGGCCTGGCCCTGCTGATGTGCCTGTTGATCAGCGTTGTT
>DATIPV010000210.1:0-10890 GCA_035471525.1 Robiginitalea sp. | reverse complement strand
CCTTCTTCCCGATCGCCATCCAGAAATGCCCGGATCTCCTTCATCAGTTTCAGGTAATCGGGCCGATGCGTATACATCATATGTCCGGCCTCGAAATATTTCATCTCGATTTTGTCCGGGTCAATGCCGTTTCGGGCAAAGGTGTATTCCGCATCGAAGAAAGGGCAGATCAGGTCAAAATACCCATTGGCGACCATCACCCGCATTTGCGGGTTGCGCCGCATGGTTTCGCCCAGCATGCGCGCCACATTCACCATGGAAGGCTCCCAGTATTGCCCGTCCGGCACCGGGCGCCAGCGCCACTTGCCGTCCATATCCGGGCTGGAGGTAAAATAGGGGCGGTCCATCGTTACGTCCAGGACCGAGGCCATGTAGTGGTTCAGGCCCGCCGTAAAGGCCCCGCTGATCTGGTAGCTCGAAGCATCGCCCAGGTGCGGGCCTTCGGAGTACCGGTCGATCTCGTCCCCCAGATAGCGCCCGTCGAGCCGGCCCAGGGCCTGCCCGCGGTCTTTCAGGAGCTCCTTCTGAAAGCGGTGCACCAGGATGCGGAGGTCCGAATCCAGGATATACTGCTTGTCGAGCCCTATAAACCGGGCCATTTCAGCGGCAACGGCTTCCTTCTCGGCCACCGGGAGCCGCGCCCCCCGGTACAGGGCAGGGATATACCTGGTATAGGTAAATTCCCGGCAGGCTTCCAGGAAGGCTTCCAGGGCCTGGCCCGCGCCCGCCTTTTTGTGGTACCAGGCGGTGGCCGCCATGCTGGGGAGGTAGGTGATAAAGGACGTGATGTTGTCGGTCTTCGAGGTGGAACCCCCGTAATCGAGGGCCTGGGAAATCAGGATAAGGCCGTTGAGGGCCATGTTTTGCCCGTCCTTTTCCAGGGCATTGGCCACGCCTACGGCGCGGGTGGTCCCGAAGCTTTCCCCTGCGATGTATTTGGGCGACATCCAGCGGCCGCGATCGGTAATCCACTGCCTGATGAACCGGCTCACCGAGCGGGCGTCTTCGGTGAGGCCCCAGTAATCTTCTACCTTCCCGGAACCGACGACCCGGCTGTACCCGGTCCCGACCGGGTCGATGAATACCAGGTCGGTCTGGTCGAGCACTCCCTCGCTGTTGGCGGCAAGGGCAAAGGGGGCAGCCCCGTCGTCTTGCCTGGCATCCGAATCCACAGTCACCAGGGTGGGACCCAAAAGGCCCATGTGGAGCCAAATCGAGGCCGAACCGGGCCCGCCGTTGAAAACAAAGGTCACCGGACGTGTTGCCGGATCGGAAACCCCTTCCTTTTCATAGGCTGTGGACCAGATGGATGCTTCGGGCGCACCGTCCTTGTTCTTCAGGTAGGTCTCAGATGCCGTGGCCCTGTAGCGCACCAGCTGCCCCCCGTTCTGGATCTGGTGGTGGGTAACAAAGGAGGCAGGCTCCGGTACCGGGGCGGGTTTATCGGTTTCTTCCTGGGCAGCAAGCCCTGCCGGGCGGCTGGCAAAGAGCAGCAAAAGGGCCAGGGCGCCTGCCTTTTTTGCGAACGATGATTCCATTCCGATTCTGTTTTTGAAACGGTAAGGTAGCATTTTGAAGCGAGATTCGGGCAGGTTCAGCCCGCTATCCTTGGGAAAGGGGAGCCTCTGTAGCAGCTCCTCCGGTTTCCAGGTGAATGGCCTCCACCACCAGGTCCAGCAGGGGTTGCACCTTGGGGTCCGTGCAATTCATCAGCATGGCAATAACCAGCTCCTGCTCGGGGTATACGTAGAAATTGCCGTAGCCCCCCACCCCGTTGCCCACATGCCCGTAATAGGGCCTTCCGGCGGCATCCTGGCTCACCTGCCACCCCAGGCCGTACCAGGTAGGGCCATCCGGGCCATCCTTGGATGTCAGGAATTCCCGCAGCACGGTGTCGGGGGCGATGGCCCGGTCGAGGTAGGCCTGGCCCAGCCGGCAGATGTCGCCCACGGTGGAAAGGTAGCCTCCCCCCGCCAGCTTGAAGCGGTTATCGACTTCGGTGGCCGGCCGGAACCCCTGCCGTCCGCGCGAATAGAAGCGCGCCTGACCGGGCTGTGGGTTACCCGGAATTTCCGCCATGGTATGCCGCATCTGCAGGGGTTCCAGCACCAGGCCCTGCACCAGGCGCGGAAAGGGCTTGCCCGCCGCCCGCTCCATGGCCAGCGACAACAAGACGAAATCGAAGCTGTTGTAAAGAAATCCCTTGCCCGGGTCAAAAAGCAAGGGGTCGTCCCTGAAGAGCTCAAGGCTGTCTGCAATGCTCAGGGGCCGGTTCAGCGCCGGTTCCCGGCCCCGGTAGCCGCGAACCCCAGCCATGTGCGCTGCCAGATGGCACAGTCGTATCCCCTGGGCCGGATACTCCGGCACATACTCATTTAAAGGGTCTTCCAGACCGATCTGGCCGGCGGCAACCATACGCGCCAGGGCCGTTGCCGTGATGGGCTTGGAAACGCTCGCTATCCGGAAAAGGGTGCTCCCGGGGCTTACCGGCGTGAGGCGTTCCAGGTCTGCCAGCCCATAGCCCCGCTCCAGCCAGGTACGGCCCCGGTGCATAACCTGGATGGCAAGGCCAGGCACGAGGCCCTGGTCAATAGCCTGTCGAAGCAATTCATCCACGCGCCGACCGGTTTCGGCCTTTCGCCAGGCAGCTACTGGGCTGCCCCCCCGAAACCATTGCAGCAAGAATCGCCAGGCCCTTGTCATTCCCCGTCGGCAAAAATCAGGCGGCCGCGATAGAGTTCCTCCACTGCTACCTCGGCGGGCCTGTTATAACTGATCACATCCCCGTACCCGCGTATCCGCCCTGCTATCCGCTGCAGCGGAAACACTTGCAGGTCATTGCTTCCCCGATGGTCTACGCGCACCACACCGGCCAGCAGGGTTCGGGCTTCCACACGGGAATCGCCGGCGGCGATGTTTATGGAAAGTTCACCGGTCTGCCCGCTGAGGCGGAAGAAGGCGATGCCGTTGGCCACGATATCGACCCGGCCCGTATCCAAGGCCAGCTCAAAAGAGCCGTCTGTGGTCTCGGTGTCGGGGTTGTTGAAGCTCTCGGAGATAAGGCGCAGTTCTTCAAAAGCCAGGGTCCCCTCGCTGGTAATGGGCCAGCCGGTGCTGCTGCGCAGGTCCCGCAGTTCCGGCGTTGTGACCCGTATGGTGGTCTGCCCGTACGGGCGGAACAGGTTGCAGTTATTGTCATCCCGCAAGACCAGTACCCCGTCTTCGACCCGGGCGCTCACCTCGGGGCGCAGGTTTTTCCCGGTCTCGATGATTACTTCCTGCTCGGGCCCCTGGCGCAGCACCAGGCGCACGTTTTCGTACACGGTAATATCGGTAAAGGCCGGCACTGCAAGGACCTCCTGAATGGTCTCGCCCGAGCCCTGCAGGCAATCGGGGGCATTTTCCCCGCAGCCCCAGCAGGCGGCGGCCAGGCCCATATAAACCAAATACCTGAATATTTTCATAGCCTTACAGTCGTATCCCGATCCCGAATTCCAGGGCCTCGGCCTTGGCCCCATGCGACTTGAGGGTGATAGCCCCGAACCAGCGCGACCCAAAGTACCGCTTGATGCCGATCCGGTTGTACATCCTCCCCTCGAAATCAAAGGGATAATAAATATAATAGCCCAGCTGGGTAACCACGCTCATTTTGTTTATAAATAGTTCATGACCCACAAAGATCCCGGCCCGTTTGAAATCGGTATCCGGGTCTACCTCCAGCTCCGGGAAGGAGGCAGCCTGAAATCGGATCAGCTCCTTGAGGAAGTTGGAGTAAAACAGGTCGGTTCCCAGCTGCAGGGCGCTCAGACGGGCCAACCGCTTGTCGGCGTAGGCCGAAAAAATATAGAAGGGGTACTGCCCGGATCCTATCACATCGCTTTCGTTCACCCCGCTGCGGAATACCAGGTTTAAGCGCACGGGTTCCCGGACCTCGGCCAGCTCCCATCGCCGGAATTCCGGGTGGGCCTCAGGGCCCAGGTCGTACAGCAGGCCCGCACTGAGCCCGAAGGTATTGGTGGAGGTGTTCGGGGCCTTTACGTTCGCATTGGAATAGTGCACCAGGCTAATCCCCGCCCGTACGCCCAGACGGCCGAACAGGCGTTCCCGCTGGTATTGGAGCATCAGGTAGGTGGAACTCAGCAAGTGGCTGCCGTAGGCGTTGTTCCGGTTATTGGCGGCAGGGTCGTAGGGATTCGTGTTGTAGGCTATCCCCTGCCCGATCCGAAATTGCGTGCTCCGCCCGAACAGATAGAAATTGTAGTGGGCGTACAGGCCTATGTTCTCGCCCAGGGTGCCGCTGTGCATATTCTGATAAATAAGGGAAAGTCCCGTGTCTGGGTAACCGAACTGCTGCTGCCATGCCTGCTCCCCGAAATGGCGGGTATTCAGGGCCAGTATCAGGCCAGAAGGATGCGCCTCGATCAGGTGTGAGATATCCGGGTTGTGGAGCAGCACCGAGCCGTAGAAGCCATTCAGATCCAGGGTCCGGAAGGGGCCATAATCCTGGGCCCGAAGCCCCGATACGGCACAGGCCCATACGCAGAGAAGTGCGAGACTGTATCTCATTTCGCGCAAAGGTAGGGAATTGGTACCCGGAGCCGACGCCCTATCAGAAGACCTCCCTGGCAATGGCCTGAATGTTGTCGGATTTCCCCATTGAATAATAATGCAATACGGGAACACCGGCTCGCCTGAGCTCCCGCGACTGCTCGATGGCCCATTCAATGCCCACCTGCCTCACTGCCTGATTGTCCTTACAGGCCTCCACGGCGTCTACCAGCTCCTCGGGCAGTTCGGTGCGGAACACCTGGGGAAGCAGGTGCAGGTGCTGTTTTACGGCTATGGGCTTAATCCCCGGAATAATGGGTACTGTAATGCCCGATTCCCGGGCCAGTTCCAGAAACTCGAAATATTTCCGGTTGTCGAAGAACATCTGGGTAACGATGTAATCGGCCCCCATATCTACCTTGTGCTTGAGCCATTTGAGGTCGGTGCGAAGGGAAGGCGCCTCCAGGTGCTTTTCCGGATAGCCTGCCACGCCGATACAGAAGTCGGAACAATCGTCGGTTTCCACCACATCGTGCAGGTACTGGCCCTTATTGAGCCTGGCGATCTGGGCTACCAGCTCGGAGGCATAGGCATGCCCGCCGGGGGTGGGTTCGAAGAATTTCTGTCCTTTCATGGCATCGCCTCTCAGGGCCATCAGGTTGTCGATGCCCAGATAATGGCAGTCTACCAGCAGGTATTCGGTTTCCTCCCGCGTAAAGCCCCCGCAGAGTACATGGGGGATGGTGTCTACCTGGTATTTGTGCATAATGGAAGCGCAGATGCCGAGCGTTCCCGGCCGCATGCGGGTGACCCGTTTGTCGTACAGCCCGTCGCGGTCGACATAGACGTATTCTTCCCGCGAAGTCGTCACATCGATAAAGGGCGGCCTGAATTCCATCAGCGGGTCGATATTGCGGTAGAGCTCCTCAATATTCCTGCCCTTTACCGGGGGGACCACTTCAAAGGAGAACAGGGTATCGGTGGCGGTGGCGATATGTTCGGTTACTTTCATAGTTGCGTTTCGCACCTGCGAATTTAAGACATTTCGGCCAGGTTCGGGCTGAGCCAGCGCTCCGCCTCTTCCACCGGGATGCCCCTTCTGCGGGCGTAATCTTCCAATTGATCGCGTAAAATCTTGCCCAGGCCGAAGTAGCGGGCCTGGGGATGGGCAAAATAGTAGCCGCTTACGCTGGCAGCCGGCCACATGGCCAGGCTTTCGGTAAGCTCCACCCCTATGGTGCCCTTTACGTCCAGCACTTCCCAGATGGTCTTTTTCTCGAGATGGTCGGGGCAGGCCGGATAGCCAGGGGCCGGGCGTATGCCCGAATAGGCTTCCGATATCAGGGCCTGGTTGTCGAGGGATTCGCCCGGGGCGTATCCCCAGTACCTGACCCGCACTTCCCGGTGCAGGTACTCGGCAGCCGCTTCCGCCAGGCGGTCGGCCAGGGCCTTTACCAGGATGCTCCGGTAATCGTCGAGCTCCTGCTGGTACTTCTCGGCCAGTTCCCGGGCCCCGAAGCCGGCCGAAACGCAGAAGCATCCTATATAATCCTGAATGCCCGTCTCGGCAGGGGCGATAAAATCGGCCAGGGCCAGG
This sequence comes from Robiginitalea sp., assembly GCA_035471525.1. GTDB lineage: Bacteria > Bacteroidota > Bacteroidia > Flavobacteriales > Flavobacteriaceae > Robiginitalea. The sequence goes on along the minus strand of DATIPV010000210.1, from coordinate 4,745 downwards.
TTGGCCACCCCCTCGCGCTTGCGCCCCTGCTGCCGGAGGGTCAGCAACCGGGTCGGACCACTCCCGCCTTCGACTTGAATATCGTCTTCTCCCACCGTATTAGCGGGGAACAAACCGAAAACAGCACGGGCTTTCAGGGTGTGGTCGCGTATAACCTGCCGCAGCATCTCGCGGGCGTCTTTGTACAATTGGCGGGCCTGCGCCCCCACTATTTCGTCGTCTAGCAGGTCCGGAAATTTGCCGTGCAGGTCCCACGACCGGAAAAAGGGCGTCCAGTCGATCAGGGGTTCCAGTTTTCGCAGGTCGATCGGATCCACCACCTGTACCCCGAGCTGCCTGGGCACGGGGATATCTGCCGCCTCCCAGGCGATCCGGAACTTGTTGGCCCGGGACTGGGCCAGGCTCAGGTAGTCCTTGGCGCGGGCCCGCTGCCGGAATTTGTTCCGAAAAGTGTCGTATTCTTCCTTAAGGGCCCGCTTATAGGCCCCAGACTTTTCGGCCTGCAACAAATCGCCCACCACGGTAACGGCCCGGCTGGCATCGGGTACGTACACCACGGCAGAGGCGTACTCCGGGTCGATCTTCACGGCCGTGTGCGCCTTGCTGGTGGTTGCCCCGCCGATGAGCAGGGGCAGGGTAAAATGCCGACGCTGCATTTCGCGCGCCAGGTACACCATTTCGTCCAGAGAGGGGGTTATGAGGCCGCTGAGCCCGATTATGTCTACCTGCTCTTCCCGGGCCTTTTCCAGGATGCGCTCCGGGGGCACCATCACGCCCAGGTCCACGATCTGGTAATTGTTGCAGGCCAGCACCACACTCACGATATTTTTCCCGATGTCGTGCACATCTCCCTTCACCGTGGCCAGCAGCACCCTGCCGGCCGCCTTCCCGCCGCCGGTGCTGGCGTTTGCCGCCTCGATAAAGGGGGTCAGGTAGGCCACCGCCTTCTTCATCACCCTTGCCGATTTCACCACCTGGGGCAGGAACATCTTGCCGCTGCCGAACAGGTCGCCCACCACGTTCATGCCGGTCATCAGGTGGCCCTCGATTACCTCAATGGGCTGGGCGGCCGCCTGGCGGGCCTCCTCCACGTCCTGCTCGATAAACTGGTCGATCCCCTTTACCAGGGCCCTTGTTATACGGTCCTGCAGCGGTTCCTCCCGCCAGCTCAGGTCGGCGGTGCGCTCCTTCTGCCGGCCCTGGACGGTCTCGGCGTATTCCAGCAGGCGTTCCGTGGCATCGGCCCGCCGGTCGAGCAGCACGTCTTCCACATAGGTGAGCAGGGGCTCGGGGATGTCGTCGTATACCTCCAGCAGGGCGGGGTTCACGATCCCCATGTTCATCCCGGCCCGGATGGCGTGGTAGAGGAAGGCGCTGTGCATGGCCTCCCGAACCGTGTTGTTGCCCCGGAAACTGAAGGAAACATTGCTCACCCCCCCACTCACGCTGCAGTAGGGCAGGTGCTCCCGCACCCAGCGGGTGGCCTCGATAAAATCCAGGGCGTTGCGGCGGTGTTCCTCCATCCCCGTGGCTACCGGGAAGATATTCAGGTCAAAAATGATGTCTTCGGGCGGGAAGGCAGCTTTTTCGGTGAGCAGGCGGTAGGAACGCTGCGCAATCTCAATGCGGCGCTCAAAGGTATCGGCCTGGCCCTGCTGGTCGAAGGCCATTACGATAACGGCGGCCCCATAGCGCCGGATCTTCCGGGCCTGCTCCAGGAATACGGCCTCCCCTTCCTTCAGGCTGATGGAATTGACCACGCATTTGCCCTGTACCACCTGCAGGCCCGCCTCGATGATTTCCCATTTGGAGCTGTCGATCATGATGGGCACACGGGCGATGTCGGGCTCGGCCATGAGCAGGTTCAGGAAGGTGACCATGGCCTCTTTGCCGTCTATAAGGCCGTCGTCCATGTTCACATCCAGAATCTGGGCCCCTCCTTCTACCTGTTCGCGCGCAATGTCGAGGGCCTCCTCAAAAAGCCCCTCCTTCACCAGCCTCAAGAACAGGCGCGACCCGGCCACGTTGGTGCGTTCCCCCACGTTGATGAAATTGCTCTCCGGGGTTACGATCAGCGGCTCCAGTCCCGCCAGTTTCAGGTATCTTGGTTCGCGCTCCTTCACTGCGGCACCCGTTTAGCATTTGGAATTTCCCTGGGTTTAAACCCTTTCACCAGTTCCGACAGGGCCCGGATGTGGTCTGGGGTGGTGCCGCAACAGCCTCCCACAATGTTCACCAGGCTTTTTTCCAGGTATTCCCGGATCTGCCCGGCCATCTGCTGCGGGTTTTGGTCGTATGCCCCGAAGGCATTGGGCAGGCCTGCATTCGGGTGTGCCGAGACGGCTGTGCGGGCCCGGGAAGACAATACCTCCAGGTAAGGGACGAGCTGGCTGGCCCCCAGGGCGCAGTTCAGGCCCACGGACAGCAGGGGTATGTGCGAAACAGAGATCAAAAAGGCCTCGGCCGTCTGCCCGGAAAGCGTCCGCCCCGAGGCGTCGGTAATCGTGCCGCTCACCATAACCGGGGTATCCAGGCCGCGTTCTTCCTTCAGCTCATCGATGGCGTACAGGGCCGCCTTGGCGTTCAGCGTATCGAACACGGTTTCTACCAGGAGCATGTCGACCCCCCCGTCGAGCAGGGCCTCTGCCTGTTCCCGGTACGCCTGCCGCAGAGCTTCAAAGCTGATGGCCCGGTACCCGGGGTCGTTCACATCGGGCGACATGCTGGCGGTCTTGTTGGTAGGGCCCAGGCTCCCGGCCACAAAACGGGGCCGCTCAGGGGTGCGGGCCGTCATGGCATCGGCTTCGCGCCTTGCCAGGCGGGCCGAGGCCAGGTTTAGCTCGCGGGCCTGTCCCTGCAAACCGTACTCTGCCATGCCCACCGAGGTGGATGAAAAGGTGTTGGTCTCGATGATGTCTGCCCCCGCCTCCAGGTACATGCGGTGCACCGCGGCCACAGCTTCGGGCTGGGTAATGGATAGCAGGTCGTTATTCCCCTGCAGGGGTTGCGGCCAGTCGCGGAATCGTTCGCCCCGGAAATCGGCCTCGGTAAACCGGTGCAGCTGCAGCATGGTGCCCATGGCCCCGTCCAGGACCAGGATGCGCTCTCTCAGTAAGGCGTTCAAATCGGGCATCGCGTTGCATTTTTGCCATTGCCGTGCCGCCTGTCCGTGGCCCGAGGGCCGGTAAGCGACATATATCAAGAAGCGTACTTGGGAGGGAAAGAACCCTTGCGGGATCGTTATCTGTCCGTTGGGCCCCACGGCGTCGCGGGAAACCTGCTGGCTAGAATGTAGCACCTTCTCCGGACCCCCTGGGGTCGAAGGGTTGCTAAGGTTTCACCGGGTCTATTCCCTCCACCTTTCCTGATAACTCGACAGGGTGGCAATGAACTGCCGCAAAGTAACGGCAAGCCCCTTTCATAAACAAGCGGTTACCGGGTTTTTTGGGCTGCAGCCCCCGGTTCGGAACAGAGAACCTGTCTGTGCCCGGGCCCGGTACCGCCTTTCCTGTTCCCCGGGTTTTCGGTTTCGGCATGGAAGCGGTACGGCATACGCCCATTTTCCTATTGCCCCAACAGGTCTAACTTCCCAAAAAAAAAGGAATTATCTCCTAGGTATGCAGGCCGCACTCCCGGTTCTCAAGCACCTTGGTGGGGTCGAAATACTGGTGTTCGTTGGGCAGGTCGTAGGCTTTCAGGTAGGCGTCCAGCTGTGCGTCGTCCCAGTAATAGAACGGGCTCACTTTCAGGACCCCGCTCCGGTCGAGACTCAAGATGTTCAGGCTGTCGCGGTGTGCGGTCTGCCCGCGCCTCAGATTGGTGAACCACACATCGGGCCTTTGTTCCTGCATGGCCCTGCGGAAGGGCTCCAGTTTTACCTGCTCGGTAAATTCCCGGTGGCGCGGATCGTCTACGTCCGGAATGCCCATCACGGCGTCGCGGTGTGCGGCCGTCTGCCGGGGCACGTACAGATGCACGTTCAGGCTCAGGCGTTCGATGAGCTCTTCGGCGTGTTGGTAGGTCTGAGAGGTGTTGTAACCGGTATCGCACCAGATTACGGGAATGTCGGGATAGATTCCCGAAACCGCATGCAGGATGGCCACCTCATACGGGCGGAAATTAGTGGTTAGTACCGGCCGGCGGGCTCTCTTAACGGCCCATGAAATGATTTCTTCCGGAGATATCCCCTTCAGTTGGGGATTCAGTTGATCGATCTGCTGTTGGCTAAATGACATAACTATTTGTCCTATCTTTTAACTAGAGTTTACAAATATAACCCTCTTCCGGTACCTCACAAAAGGAACTGTATAATTTTTTCCATTTACCCCATCGTTTTAGTAGTTTGGAAATAGGAGAGCCCCCCAGGAAGCACCGCATCGGCCCGGCGAGCCGACCCGGTTCGAAATCAGATTATGTCGGCCAGGGAATTGTTGCGGTACACTTCCAGGGCGCTGTCGCGCACCAGCAGCATGAGTTTGTGTACCGAGCAGCTCGCTTCGTCGGGGCAATCGGCGCAGGGCTCGTAAAAATTGAGGCTCACGCACGACACCATGGCAATGGGCCCTTCCAGCACGCGCATAACACCCGTCATGGGGATCTCGGAAGGGTCTTTTATCAGGTAGTACCCTCCCCCTTTCCCCTTGCGGGAACCCAGGTAGCCGTTCTTGCGAAGGGTCAGCAGGATGCTCTCCAGGAATTTCTGGGAAATGTTCTCATGCCGGGCGATCTCCGCAATCTGGACGGGG
>DATIPV010000209.1:0-4671 GCA_035471525.1 Robiginitalea sp. | reverse complement strand
GCCATAAAAACAGAAAAATCAAAGCACAGGTTAGAGCATACGCTTCTGGTGCAGACAAATATCAGACAGCTTCCCGGGTCTTTTTTTGGTCGCGCGGGCCTTCTCTGGTCCATCCCGCCCCAAGCGGGCCGGACCCGGGGAGTATTGAGAATGGGGCCGCCATAATTTCTTTGTTGAAAAGAGTATCTTAGGGCGTATCAATAAAGCCACATGCCAAAAAGCAGCGAATCCCGATCCTGGATACATATTTTAAGCGAGCTCGTTGAGCTCTTTTTTAAAAGCAGCCGTCAGAGCAAACGGGGAAGGTCCTGGAACCAGCATGTAGTGCCCCATGAAGGGGTTTGGGCCGTACGGCGGGAGGGGAATATGCGCATCACCTCCAAACACAGGCTGCAGGAAACAGCCATTAGAAAGGCAAAGCGACTGGCCCGAAAACACAGAGCCGATGTGATTATCCACAGGGAGGATGGCAGCATTCGCGATCGCGTCTCTTGCGATTGAGATTAAATAGGGCAAGAGCGGGCCTTCCCCGGTCCATTCGCTTCAGCGAAAGAGGACCCGGGCGACCGGCGTAACCCTCAAAACCCAAATTTTAAATCAGCATCTTAGATCATTGAACAACCAGCCCGCCCCACCTTTCTTCCGCCAAGGCGGACGGATAAAAAACACAGGCCGGTTACCTGCTTAAATAAAAATCACTAGCTTAGGTAGCATACAACAGCAGAAAAAGACCTGATGGGCAAGTTTTTAGAGGAATTAAAGCGCCGCAATGTACCTAAATCTGCCCTGGCCTACTTGATAGTGGCCTGGGTCCTGATCCAGGTTTTTACCACACTGCTGCCCATCGTGGATGCCCCGGAATGGGTGCTCAAAGCGCTGACCGCTATACTTGCCATTGGTTTGCCTATTTGGATCGTCGTTTCCTGGATCTATAATTTATCTCCGGAAGGAATCACTAAAACGACCCGCGACACCGACAGCGAATTGGTCAGGAACATTACCAACAAGCGCCTGAATGCCTTTTTGATCGCGGGCCTGTCCCTGGCCGTCATTGTGATGGGCCTGAAATTGACCAATGTCCTTGATTTCAGCTCCAAAGACCGGTTGGCCATAGCCGTGATGCCTTTTGTGAATTTGAGCGGGGATTCGGAACAGGAATATTTCAGTGACGGGCTGAGCGAGGAACTGATCAACAAACTGGCCTTAACCCCTCAATTAAAGGTGATCGGTCGCACTTCTTCGTTCTCGTTCAAGGGAAAGAATGTCGATTTGCGGCAGATCGGGAAAATGCTGGGAGCTGCCTACCTGCTGGAAGGCAGTGTCCGCAGGGCCGGAAATAAACTGCGGATAACCGCAATGCTGATCAATGCGGAGGATGGGTTTCAACTGTTTTCCAACACCTTCGACCGGGAGTTAAGGGACATTTTTGCCGTTCAGGACGAGATTGCCCTGGCTATTTTGGACGCCATTAAAATCAAATTGCTGAAATCAGAAGAGGAGGCCTTTTTCAGGAAGAACACAGAAAATAATGAGGCCTATCAGCTCTATCTCAAAGGCCGTTACTTTAAGAATCGATTTACCCCGGATGCGTTGCTGAAGGCCATCGAGTATTATGACCAAGCCATAGCCATAGACCCCTCCTATGCCATTGCATTTGCCGAAAAAGCCTTTTGCTACACGAGCTTGCGGGACTTCAAGTGGCTGCCCTCGGACCAAACCCTGCCACAAGGTCTCGAAGCGGCGGAGCGTTCCATTGCCTTAGACGATAACCTTGCCGAAAGCCAGCTGGCCGTCGGCAGGATCCTGCTCCACTACAGATGGAACGTACGAGATGCCCTGGCAGCTTTCAGAAAGGCGGTTGCCATAAACCCCAACAGTGCTGAGGCGCATGTGCAGATCGGGTTTTGCCTTTCCCTGATGGGCAGGCATGAAGAGGCCATGAGTTATGCCAGGATTGCCGAGAACCTGGACCCCCTCTCCCTCATGAACATGTTTTTCACGACGTTAATCTATGGCCAGGCAAGAGATTTTGATGCCGTTATGGAAAATGGACAAAAACTGATCGATCTGGAACCCAATTTTTTCGGCGGGCATCTGTGGGCTGGCCTGGGCTACTTCAATTTAGGCCGAAATGAGGATGCGATGAGTGAAATAGAATTAGCTTCAAAACTGAATCCGGGAAGCTTCACCCTGGGATATCTGGCTTCGTTTCATGCCCTGGCAGGGGATGAAGAGCGGGCCCGGGAACTGACATCAGCATTGGAAAGCACAGATGTGAATAAATATGGGGGAGCCACAGAACTCATGTATTGCAAAGCCGCCCTGAATGACCTGGATGCCGCCTTCCAGTATTTCGACATGGCGATTGAAAACAGGGAAAACCATATCCTGTGGGTTGATGGATTTTCTTGGAACATGCCGGAATTTCGGAAGGATCCCCGATTTGCGCAGCGGCGTTCCAAAAGGAACCTAATTTTTTAAGTTCGGGCGAATAAAATGCGTCGGTTAAAAGGGACTCAGGAATATCAACGATTAATACTCTCAGGAGCTTATGAATCTATCAGGAACCACAAAATGGCTATTCTTTGCAGGCGCCCTTTGGTCGTCCATGCTGTCGGCCCAAACCACAGTTTCAGGGACCATTACGGAAGCCGGCACCCGGGAGCCCCTGATGGGGGTCAATATAACTGTCAAAGGCAGCACATCGGGCACCACCACCGAAGGCGACGGGACATATTCCATATCTGTGAATCAACGCCCCCCGATTACGGTTGTTTTTTCCTATCTGGGATTTCAAACGGAGGAAATCACGATAAACGAGGAAAACGCAACCCTTGATCTGGCCCTGCAGGAAGCGGCCATGCTGGGAGAGGAAGTGGTGATGTCTGCCTCGCGATTGAGGCAGCGAATCCTGAAATCTCCCGTCAGTATCGAGAAAATGAATCTGCGATTCATCCAGCAGGCGGCCTCTGCGGATTATTATGACGCGCTCGCCAATTTAAAGGGGGTACAGGTCATCAATACCGGCATAAACCTTACTTCGGTCAACACGCGGGGTTTTGCCCCGCCCTTTAATTCCCGGTTCGTACAGCTGGTAGACGGGATGGATACGGCAGACCCGACCATCAATGCCAACCTGGGCTCCATTTTGGGTCCGGCGGAGCTCGACATGGAAAGCATTGAATTGATTCCCGGCGCCGCCTCAGCCCTGTACGGCCCCAATGCATTTAACGGGATAATGCTCATGAGCAGCAAGAGCCCGTTCGAGTATCCCGGGCTGAGTGTGATGGTCAAACAGGGATTTTCCAGCTCGGATGCCGGGGGCACTTTTGGCATGGGAACCTATGGCCTGCGGTTTGCGAAAGCCTACAACGATAAATTTGCCTTCAAGGTGAACCTGTTTTACCTTACAGCCGAAGACTGGAGGGCCAACGACTACACCACCGACCGAAACCGCCCCGATTCACCGACCGACCTCTCCGGAGCCCCCGATTTTGACGGGTTGAACCTGCATGGCGATGAAACGCCCATCCCCATAAATGCGTTCGGGATCGGGACCCTGCGAAGAACCGGGATCAAAGAAGCAACCCTGCTTAACCACAACGACGCCATTACCCAAAAGGCAGATGCGGCCCTTCACTACCGGTTCCGGGATGACCTGGAATTGATCGGGATGTACAGGATTGTTGGCGGGAGCGCCCTGGGACAGGACTACACCAAGTTCGCCTACCGTGATTTTCGCAGTGAATTTTACAAGCTGGAGCTGAAGGCAAGCGACTTTTTCGTCAGAAGCTACATTACCTTCACCAATATTGACAAGACCTATGATGTGGGGGCCCTGGGGGCCCTGGTCAATGAGCGGTTCAACCCGACGGTCAGGGCAGATGGATCGGGCTGGGCAACCGACTATGTAACTGCTTTTTTGGGCGGCATCCCGAATGTTACCCCCAATGATCCTGTCTCGGCACGCACCTACGCCGACCGCTTCATGATCGATCCTGCCACCGGGCAGTACGTGCCCTCCTTCCAGGATGTGGTCAGCGAAATCAGGACCCTCGACTATCAGGGGAACCCTCCCGGCTCCTCGTTCTACAGTAAGTCCAATCTCTGGCACTCGGAGTTTTATTACCATTTCAGTCAACTGAAGTGGGCCGAGGTGATCGCCGGCGGTAATTTCAGGCGATACAGCCTGTTCAGCAAAGGCACCATCTTTGATGAGGCCCCCGAGGCAGGCAGCGAACCGGGAAGGATTTTCACCAATATCTTTGGCGGCTATACTCAGATCTCAAAAAATATCAACGATAAGTTGAACCTGGCGGCCTCCCTCCGCTACGACAAGATGGCAGACTTTGACGGGCTGTTCACGCCCCGGGTCTCCCTGGTCTATTCCCCCAATGCGAACAACAACCTGCGGGTCAACTACCAGACGGGGTTCCGGTTCCCGGATATGCTGCAGCAGTTCATCTTCTTCCCGGCCCCGGGGGGTATCAATGTCGGAGGGAGGCCTACGGTGGGTTCCCGTTACGGTATTTACAACGGAGGCCTCTGGACCCAAGCGTCCTATGAGGATTTTGCCAGCCAGGGAGGGACGCTCGATCCCGCCACGGGCGCCATCCTTACCAATCCGGGGAATGTGACCCTGGAAACCGAAGACGTCTCCTTCCTGGAACC
>DATIPV010000208.1:0-2971 GCA_035471525.1 Robiginitalea sp. | reverse complement strand
TGGGCGGGCGTATTTGCCTCGATTACCCGGCCGTTCTTGCCGCCGCTCAGAATGTCTTCCTCCCGGTGCAGGCGCAGCCCGCCCTTTGCCTGGGTGGGGCCGTGGCATCCAACGCACTTGTTGTTCAGGATGGGGTGCACTACCCCGGCATACAGGGCTGCCTCTTTCCAGTTGTCTGCTGTCAGGGCAATGGGCAGTTCCTCAAAAACAGGCAGGCCGAGCGCTTTTTTCACCGCCTTGGGGAGGGGTTCGGTCAGGTAGCCTTCCCCATGCGTAAGGGTGCCGCCTTTGTGCCCTGTAACTGAAATCAAAACAAGGCCGAGGGCCAGCAGGGCGGGGAGGGGAATTCGGTTCAGGAAGGGGGGGAGGTTCGACCGCTGCCGCGCGTACAGCAGGAAGCAAAAAAGGGTGGTGGCAATTCCGAACCAGAGATGGCCCCCGACCGATTCATACGAATAGCCCCCGCTGCGGTACAGCAGGTACCCGCTCAGGCAGGCCAGGGCCCCCGCCAGCCCCGTCCAGAGGAACAGGGTCGCCAGCAGGCCCCGGTACTCCTTTTGCCTGCGGTCCTTTGCAAAAAGCAGAATCCCCAGCACCAGGAAGCCGATGGGCAGGTGAAGCACCAGGGGGTGCAGCCGTCCGAGCAGTTCTGAAAGCAGCTCCATCTATTCGATGCCGAGTCTTTGTTTGATTGCGTTCATCATATATACATTGGCCTGCCACTGGTCCGAAACAGGGGTCTGGGTGTAGGGCAGGGCCGGCATGTAGTGGGGCGGTCCAAATTCTGAGGTCACGGTCATGGGCCGGTCGTTTTCGGCCCAGCACGCGCGGATGATCTGCTCCCAGAGATCGAGATGCCGCTCCACGGCCCGTTCCCATTCCGGGGCCTTCGGGTCGTTTACCTGAGGGCCTTCCGGGTGGCCCACCCGCGCGTGAATGTGGTTGGTTCGGGCAATAACCGGGGCCAGCAGGGCTTCCCGGCCTTCCAGCAGCGATTCGTGCACCACCATCCAATGGCTGATATCCGCCGTAAGGCGCAGCTCGGGGATGGCCTCCAGGTATTCCAGGGTTGCGGGCAGGGAGTAGCTAAAGCGGCTGCGGTGTGTCTCGTGATAGACCGGTACGCCGGTTTCCTCACTGATGGCGTTGGCCGTGCGTATAAACGCGGCATTCTGTTCCGCAGACAGGAAATCGCTGCCGGTCTGGCTGTTGATGAGCACGGGTTTCCAGGCGCACAATTCGTACAAACGGGACTTGTACAGGGCCAGGCTTTCCTCGAAGGGGAGGCTGTTGTTGGTGCCGTGCATCAGGTTGAGCTTTAAGCCATGGCTTTTCAGGGCCGCCCTCAGGGCATCCTGGCCGGCCGTATCGCCGGGCAGCCATACGTCGATACCGTCGAACCCCGATGCCCTGGCCTGCTGGCAAAAGGCATCCCAACTCTGGGAATTGCCCCAGTTGGTCTGAAAAAACAGGATTTCCCGGTTTTGCCCCCAGTGGGGCTGTGAAACAAGGATCAACAGCAGGCAGTGGAGGTGTCTCATGTGTTTAAAAAGCTTGGGTTGCATGGTTCAGGCCAGTATTTCTTTGATGACTTCGCCGTGCACATCGGTAAGCCGGAAGGGCCTGCCCTGGAAGTCAAAGGTGAATTGTTCGTGGTTAAAGCCGAGCAGGTGCAGCATGGTGGCGTGCACATCGTGCACCGAAACGCGGCCATCGATCCCGGAAAACCCGATCTCGTCGGTTGCGCCGTGGCAGGCCCCTTTCCGGATGCCGCCCCCGGCCAGCCACATGGTAAAGGCATCGCCGTGGTGGTCGCGGCCCAGGAAGCCCATTTCCTTGCCCTCCCGGTTTTCCTGCATGGGGGTGCGGCCGAATTCGCCCCCCCACACCACCAGGGTCTGGTCGAGCAGGCCGCGCTGCTTTAAGTCGAGCAACAGGGCGGTAATGGGCCGGTCAATTTCGCGGCATTTGTTGCGCAACCCCTGGTCTATGGCCGTGCTGGGGTCTGTGCCGTGGCTGTCCCAGCCCCAGTCGAAGAGCTGTACAAAGCGCACCCCCTTTTCCACCAGTTTTCGGGCCAGCAGGCAGTTGTTCGCAAAGGACTCTCGCCCGGGTTCGACCCCGTACATGTCGCGAACCTGCTGGGGCTCGTCGTTGATGTTCATCACCTCGGGCACGGCGATCTGCATGCGATAGGCCATTTCGTACTGGTTAATGCGCGCCAGGATCTCCGGGTCGGCATACCGGGCGTATTCGGCCCTGTTGATTTGGTTTATGGCCTCGATGGTGCTTCTTTTCAAATCGCGCGACAGGCCTTTGGGGTCTTCGATATACAGCACCGGGTCGCCTTTCGACCGGCATTGCACCCCCTGATAGACTGAAGGCAGAAAGCCGCTGCCCCATACGCTCTTCCCGGCACTCGGGGCCTTGCCGCCGGAGGTGAGCACCACAAATCCGGGCAGGTTCTGGTTCTCGGAACCCAGGCCATAGGTAACCCAGGCCCCTATGCTCGGCCTTCCCAGCCGGGGTGTGCCGGTATGCATGAACAGCTGGGCGGGGCCGTGGTTGAACTGGTCGGACCACATCGACTTGATGAAGCAGACCTCGTCGATGACTTCCTCGAAATGGGGCAGGCGGTCGGAGATCCACGCGCCGGATTTCCCCGCCTGATGAAACGGGTATTGGGAGCCTAGCATTTTCGGCACGCCCTGGATAAAGGCGAACTGCTTGCCTTCGAGGAATTCCTGCGGGCAATCCATGCCATCGTATTTGGCGAGCTCCGGCTTGTGGTCGAAGAGCTCGAGCTGGCTCGGCGCGCCGGCCATGTGGAGGTAGATCACCCGCTTCGCCTTCGGCGCGAAATGCGGGAGGTCCGGCGCCAACGGGGCCGCCGGGTCCTTCTTCAGCGCCGCCGCGGCGCCCGCCTCCGTGCCCATCCACAGCGCGCCGAGCGACAGCGCCGACTGCCCGA
>DATIPV010000207.1:0-3060 GCA_035471525.1 Robiginitalea sp. | reverse complement strand
GCCTCCTCCATGGCCCGTTCGTACAAAAGGTCGTTCCCCGGGGCGTTTAGTTCCTCCGAAAGACCGTTTACGTCAACGGGAGCCAAGCGGTCCAGGCCGGCCTTGTACTTGGCCATCAATATCTTCTTTACCGAAGCGGCCAACCGTTCTTCGGTGATCAGGCCCGTGCGGTAGGCCTCCAGCAAGGCGGCCCGGTCGGCTCCCAGGTTCTCGGGCATAAGCAGGATGTCGTTGCCGGCCAGGAAGGCCGTCAGGGATGGATTGATCCCCTCCCCATAGGAGGTGACCCCTTTCATGTTCAGGGCATCGGTAAGGACCAGGCCCCTGAATCCGAGCTCTTCCCGCAAGACCTCATGGATAAGCCCCTCAGACAGGGAGGTGGGTATGTCGGCAGATCCCGTAAGGGCCGGTACATTCAGATGGGCGATCATCACGGTCGGAAGCCCTGCGCGGATGAGATCGCGGAATGGGGCCAGTTCTACCGAGTCGAGGCGTTCCCGGCCAAAGGGGATCTGCGGGAGGGCCTTGTGTGAATCCACGGAAGTGTCGCCGTGCCCCGGAAAATGTTTTCCGCTGGTGAGGATACCGGCCTGGTGCATGCCCTGCATCAGCAGCCGGGCATGCCGCGACACATTGCCCGTATCTTCGCCAAAGGAGCGGTTCCCAATAATGGGGTTGGCCGGATTGGTATTGATATCGGCCACGGGGGCAAAATTGATATGAACGCCCAGGCGCGCGGCCTGTTTCCCGATCTGCTGCCCGATTTCGACCAGCAGGGTGCTGTCGCGGACGGCGCCCAGGGTGCTGTTCCAGGGAAAGGCATAGGTGGAATCGAGCCGCATGGCCAGGCCCCATTCGGCATCCATGGCGATGAGCAGGGGGGTTCTGGAGGCTTGCTGGAAGGCATTTGTCATCTGGGCCTGTCGGACGGGTCCGCCGGTGCTGAAGACCACTCCCCCGATGCCGTAGTCGCGGATCCAGCCGGTTGCCTGCTCCTGAGCGGCCTTTCCCTGCGCGGAGGAGACCAGGACCATGAACAATTGGCCGATCCGGTCTTCCGGCGTCATGGCATTGTACCGCGCTTCTACCCAGGCAGCCTGGGCAGCGCTGTCAGGCGTTATCAGCGGATCGGGCTGGGATACACCCAGAACCGGCAGGAAGCCTGTGACCAGTAAAATCCATATCCCCTTCATATGGTTCCTCTTACCCACAAAGTAAAGGGATGGCACCTGGATTCGCAAGCCGTCCCCTTCTCAGAAAAACCGCTTGTGCCAGCTCTCCGAGGCCGGTATTTCCCAGTCGCGCTCAAATTCGTACTTATTGGTTACCAGGTTGTTGAAAACGATGGTGTTTCCGGAAACAGCCTTGGCACGCGCCATTTTCCGGAAATCCTGCAGCGGCTTATAGGAAATATGCTCGCCCTGCCGATAGGTTACGTTCATCCGATCGAGCAGCACCAGGCCGAAGCGGTTTTCCAACTGCTGGATAAAATGGACGGAAGCATCGATGGAACAGCCAGAGGCCGCGTGGGGCCCCTGGTCGAGCCCGATAACGATAAAGCGGTCGTACGGCAGCAGGTAGCCAGCATGCAGATCGGCACCGTGGGCGGTCCACTGGCTCAGGAAAGCCTCCAAAGCCTCTTTGGCCGCCTTTACTTCTTCGGTATTCAGGGCCCGGTCGGCCTGGTAGATCCAGACCCGGGCGGTTTCCGGTAATTCTTCAAATGGAACGAGCATTCAGCTACTTGGCTTTAACTATTAGAGATCTGCGGCACCGGCCAGCAATTCGGCCAGGTCCAAAACCCGGACCGAACCTTCTTTTTCCTTTACTTTAACGCCATCGGTAAGCATGGTATTGCAGAAGGGACAGGCGGCCGCTATGATCCCAGATCCCGTATCGAGGGCCTGTTCGGTGCGCTCCACATTGATATCTTTCTCGCCCTTCTCGGGCTCCTTGAACATCTGTGCGCCCCCGGCTCCGCAGCACAGGGCCCGCTCGCGGCAGGTCTTCATTTCGACGAGTTCGGCGTCGAGCTTTCGGATGAGCTCTCGCGGGGCTTCATAGATGCCGTTGGCACGCCCCAGGTAACACGGGTCGTGATAGGTGATGCGCTTGCCCCGGAAGGTTCCGCCCTCCAGTTTGATGCGCCCATCTTCCAACAGGCCTTTCAGGAAGGCCGTATGGTGGACCACCTCGTACTGGCCTCCCAGTTCGGGGTATTCATTTTTCAAAGTATTGAAACAGTGCGGGCAGGTGGTGACGATCTTGCGGACCCCATAGCCGTTGAGCACCTGTATGTTGACGGCCGCCTGCATCTGGAACAGGAATTCGTTCCCGGCCCGTTTGGCCGGGTCGCCCGTACAGCTTTCCTCGGTGCCCAGCACGGCGAAAGACACCCCTGCTTTCTGCAACAGCTTCACGAAGGCTTTGGTGATTTTCTTGGCGCGGTCGTCAAAACTCCCGGCACAACCCACCCAGAAAAGTACTTCCGGCTGCTCGCCGCGCGCGCTCATCTCGGCCAGGGTCGGTATTCCTTTGGTTGCTTCCATTTCTTAAGACTCCTGTATTTCCTGTGCCCAGTTCAGGCGGTCCATCTGATTGAAGGGCCAGGGGGCTCCGTTGTTTTCGATATTGCTCATCATCCCATTGAGCTCGGCAGAGGCCGCCGATTGCTCCATAACCAGGTACCGGCGCATCTCCAATATTATGGACATGGGGTCGATGCTCACCGGACATGCTTCCACACAGGCATTGCAGGTGGTACAGGCCCAGAGCTCCTCCCGGCTGATGTAATCGTCCAGGAGTTGCTTGCCGTCGGGTTCCCAATTCCCCCTGGATTTGTCCAGGCTGCGGCCCACTTCTTCCAGGCGGTCGCGGGTGGCCATCATAATGCGGCGCGGCGACAATTTCTTTCCGGTCTGGTTGGCCGGGCACTCGCTGGTACACCGCCCGCATTCCGTACAGGTATAGGCATTGAGCAACTGAATCCGGCTGAGGTCCATCACGTCGGAGGCGCCAAATTTTTCGGGTGGGGCGGCATCGGCCGCCGGAGCGGCGTAG
>DATIPV010000206.1:0-5479 GCA_035471525.1 Robiginitalea sp. | reverse complement strand
CCATCCAGGCGCTTTTCGAAGCACAGGCTGTTGGCCACCCCCGCATACGGACCGAAATTGGCAATCCGGCTGTAGCCGCTCTTTTCGTACAGGGCAATGGCTTCGGGTTGCCTCCGGCCCGTTTCCAGCACGCAACGGGCGAAGCCATCGCGGGCGGCCCATTGTTCCAGGCTGCGGAGCACCTGCCAGGCTACCCCCCTGCCCCGCAGGGAGGGCCGCGTATACATGCGTTTGATCTCCAGGGCGTCCCGGCCAAAAGCCTTGAGGGCTCCGCATCCGGCAGCCTGCCCGTCGAGATACACCACCACGGCCCGGTTCAGGCCGGCGATGCCGTTGTACTGATGGTAAAAAACGTGCTCTTCCCCGTCGCGATGGGCCAGTTCGGCATCCAGTTCGCCCACCAGTCGCTGAAAGTCGGGGTCTTCTGAAGTAGTCTGAACAAGGTCTAAGGTCGTTTCCATATGGTTTCAGGTCAGCCCGGGGCCATCCCTCCCCGCCGCACCCGGCAAAAGGCGAAGATGGGGTTGGGAACCCGGCACAGCCGGGCAAACGGATTGGCTCGATTCAGAAAACTCATGTCAAATCCCGTTTCATTAGCGGTAACGCCAGCTGCTCAGGTCGGCGCCGGCCGGGGCCGATTGGGCGATGCGCTCCATGATCTTCGGCACGTACATGCTGTTGTAGCGGAGCCGGCTGATGTGGTTGGGCTCATCGGGGTCGCCGTTCCAGCAGTGCTCGGCCCGGTCGCCGTAGGCCACTTCCCCTTCGTAATACGGATCGGTCGTGCTTTCCAGGAAGTCTTCCATCAGGTACACGGCGTTGTTCAGGTAGTAGTTGTCCATGTCGCCGCAATAGATGTGGATCTTTCCCCGGAGCTTGGGACCGAGCTTGTCCCAGTCGCGCTCCAGGATGTGCCGCAGGTCGAAATTCTCCCGCCAGTAGGCAGCCACTTCCTTGTCGATAACGCCGGTTTGCTTGTCCCAGATCCGTTTCGGGTAGCCGTCTTCCCCCTGGGGGGAATAGGTGGCTTCCCAGATGTCCCACTGCTGGCCGGAGCGGCTCTTGTCGCCGAGTACGTACTCGAGCTGGTTGTCTTCCCGCACCGTATTCTGGATCTGGCCCAGGTAATTCCTGTGGGAGGGGATCTCGAGTTTCTTGTAGGCGCTTTTGTAATAGTAAGCGTTGTCGTTCCCATAGATGTCGACCAGGGTGTACGCCCTGAAATCGATGGGATCCGGGCAGGCGGCAAAGCAGCCGTTGTACGCATCGGGGTACATCACCTGCACGGCCAGGGCCTCCCAGCCCCCCGTGGAGCCCCCGTACAAAAAGCGGGACCAGCCTTCGCCCTGCCCCCTGAACTGCTCTTCGATATACGGAATGAGCTCGTAGGTGATGGCATCCCCGTAGGGCCCCTGGCTGGCCGAGTTCACGGCGTAGGAATCGTCGTAATAGGGGGTCGGATGCTGGATTTCGATGATCAGGAAACGGGGGAAATCGGGCTCATTCCAGCGCCGGTAGAAGTCGTAGGCCTCCTGTTGCTGGATGATGTTATACCCGGTTACGTCGAAGCGGGCCGCGTAATCGGGCTCCAGGCTGGGGTCGGGGGGCGTGGTGCGGAACCCGCCGAAATCGGACGGGAAATGCCCGTGGAAGATCATGAGCGGGTACCGGGCCTCCGGGTGCTCCTCAAATCCCTTCGGGAGCAGCACATGGGCCCCCAGGTACATGTCGCGGCCCCAGAAGGCCGAGAGCTTTTCGGAGCGGATCTTGATGTGTTTGATCCAGGGGGTGTCTTCGGGTTCGGGGATGGGCGGTATTTTCTGGTCCATCACCAGCTTTAGGCCCTGAATCCCGCTTTCGGTAACGGTCACCTCCACCGGCTGGCTGTAGAGGTTGCCCGGGGAGCGGTTCCACTGCTGCCCTTCGCCGTTGTCCATGGGCAGCTTTACCGTGTGCCCGGTAGACAGGTTAAAGGTCTCGTAGACATGCAGCAGCGCCTGGGCCCGGTAGGTGCCGGGGGGCACATCGGCCAGGCTGGAAAATGGGAAACCGGGCTGGGTGTCGTTGAAAACCACCTCCTGCCCGGGTCTGAGGCCTTCCACGTTCATCCCGAAGATCAACTGCCCGTTCAGACCCGGGTTGATCTGGAACCGGGGTTCGGCCGAGGGGTCGTTCGAAAGCATCAGCAGCAGCCGCCCGTCGAGGGCCGTATCGGCAACCGATTCATCGATTGTTACCCCGATGGCCACCTCAGGGCCGGTAGCAGGGCCGCCCTGGCAGGCTGCCAGGAGCATCAGAGTCGATAGAAGGAAGAAAGAAGTGCGCATACCGTAAAATTTTCAAAAAGATAGTTCTTTTTAACCGGAGCGCAAACGGTTCATAACCCGGGAATCGCCCGAACCGTTCGTCGAAAAATAATACGGGGAACGCCGCCCGGGGCGTTATAACCGATAAGACCCCTAAAACTGACGCTATGAAGAAAATCGCCTATACATTGCTGGCCGTCCTATTGGCCGGGGCCTTCAACGGCTGTACCAACGACGAGGCCGATACGGAGTTCGACACCCTTACCCCCGCCGAGCAGCAGCAACAGACGGCCTAATCGCGGGCCCCGTGCCGCTGGCGCGCCAGCAGGGTGTTTTTCAGGAGCATGGCGATGGTCATCGGCCCTACCCCGCCCGGCACGGGCGTAATGAACGAGGCCTTTTTGCTGACGGCCTCGAAGTCCACATCGCCGCAGATGTAATACCCCCGTTCTTTACTGGCATCGGGTACGCGGGTAATGCCCACGTCTACCACCACCACCCCTTCTTTGACCATGTCGGCCTTCAGGAAATTGGGAACCCCCAGGGCGGAAACGATGATATCGGCCTGGCGCGTAAGCTCGGCCAGGTTTTTGGTGCGGCTGTGGGCCAGGGTTACCGTGGCGTTCGCCCCCTCCCCTTTCTGGCTCATCAAGATACTGATGGGCCTGCCCACGATGTTGCTGCGCCCGATGACCACGGCGTGCTTCCCGGAGGTTTCCACCTTATAGCGCCTCAGCAGCTCCATGATGCCATATGGGGTAGCCGAAATGAAGCTCTCCAGCTCCAGGGCCATCTTCCCGAAATTGGCCGGGTGGAAGCCGTCCACGTCCTTGTCGGGGTTCACCGCCAGCAATATTTTCTGCTCGTCTATGTGTTTGGGCAGGGGCAGCTGCACGATATAGCCATCGATGTCGGGGTCGGTGTTGAGCTCTGCCACCACGTCGAGCAATTCTTCTTCCGTGGTCGTTTCAGGCAGTTGCTTGAGGGTTGATTCAAAGCCCACCCGCTGGCAGGCGCGCACCTTGCTCCCTACGTAGGTTAGGCTGGCCCCGTCGCTGCCCACGATCACAGCCGCCAGGTGGGGCACCTTCCCGCCTGTTCGGATCATTTCGGCTACTTCGGCCGCAATTTCGTCTTTGATTTCGTTGGATACTTTCTTACCGTCCAGTAATTCCATAGTCTTCAGTTGGCAGTGGCAGTTGGCAGTGGATATGATCCAAATTTTCCGGGATTTGCAATCATAAATTGGAGAAGCCGCCCAATTTCACCACTTCTTTTTAATATTTCATTCCCCAATTCCGCGGAAAGATACCCACAATCCATGGCAAACGCAATCCATACCTGGGTTTCCGAATTCTCGGCATCGGCATCGCTCAATTTACTCACAAAATGCTTCGGATACTGTCTTTTGCGATAGGCTTCAGCAAGGTTTGTGCAAACAGATCTTGAAGATCTCCTGACCTGATCGGTTAATGCGTACGTTTCCGACTTAGGGAATTTTTTCGATGCCAGATAAATATCCATGGCCAGATTATACCCCATGCTATAAGCCCGCAATTTCCGGAATCCCATAAACTCCATTGATCTGGCACAGAAGATAATGCCTGACTCCGAAAATGCTGTGCATCCGCCAAGAAACTGTATCAAACTGCCAACTGGTACTGCAAACTGCCAACTGGTACTGCCTACTAGCCGCGCATGTTCTGCATCATCTGCATCATTTTCTTGCCGCCACCGCCCTGCATCATCTTCATCATCTTGCTCATCTGGTCGAACTGCTTGAGCAGCTGGTTCACCTCCTGAATGCTGGTACCGCTCCCGGCGGCGATGCGCTTTTTGCGACGGGCGTCGAGCACCGACGGGTTGGACCGCTCTGAAGGGGTCATAGAGTGGATGATAGCCTCGATGTGCTTGAAGGCGTCATCGTCGATATCGAGCCCCTTGAGCGCCTTGCCGGCACCGGGGATCATGCCGATCAGGTCCTTCATGTTCCCCATTTTCTTGATCTGGTGGATCTGGCTCAAAAAGTCGTCGAAGCCGAATGTGTTCTTGGCAATCTTCTTCTGGATGCGCCGCGCCTGCTCCTCGTCGAACTGTTCCTGGGCCCGTTCCACCAGGGAGATCACGTCGCCCATGCCGAGGATCCGGTCGGCCATCCGGGCCGGGTGGAAGACGTCGAGGGCTTCCATTTTCTCGCCTGTCCCGATGAATTTGATGGGCTTGTCGACCACCGATTTGATCGAAATGGCCGCCCCGCCCCGGGTATCCCCGTCGAGCTTGGTGAGCACCACCCCGTCAAAGTCGAGCACGTCATTGAAGGCCTTGGCCGTGTTGACGGCATCCTGCCCGGTCATGGCGTCGACCACGAACAGGACTTCCTGCGGTTTCACGGCGTTGCGGATGTTCGCGATCTCGTCCATCATCTGCTGATCGACAGCCAGGCGGCCCGCGGTATCGATGATCACCACGTTATGCCCATGGGCCCTGGCATGGGCGATGCCCGCCTGGGCCAGGGAAACCGGATTTTTGTTTTCCGTGTCGGAGTACACGGGCACTCCGATTTGCTCGCCTACCACATGGAGCTGGTCGATGGCCGCCGGGCGGTATACGTCGCAGGCCACCAGCAGGGGGTTCTTGCTTTTCTTAGTCTTGAGGAAGTTAGCCAGCTTCCCGGAAAAGGTCGTTTTACCAGACCCCTGGAGGCCCGACATCAGGATCACCGTCGGGCTGCCGGAGAAATCGATCCCCTCGGCGCTTCCGCCCATGAGCTCGGTGAGCTCGTCCTTGACGATCTTCACCATGAGCTGGCCGGGCTGCAGGGTGCTCAGCACGTTCTGCCCAATGGCCTTCTCCTTCACCCGGTTGGTGAATTCCTTGGCGATCTTGAAGTTGACGTCGGCATCGAGCAACGCCCGGCGGATCTCCCTGGTGGTCTCCGCCACGTTGATCTCGGTGATCTGCCCGTGGCCCTTGAGCACGTGCAGGGCCCGGTCGAGTTTTTCGCTTAGGTTTTCAAACATGGGCTTTCCTCATTTTTTAGGTTTTGCAAAGATAGTAATTGGCAGTGGATTGGGGAAGATTTGGATTCTGCAGTTGGCAGTGGCAGTGGGCAGCGGATAATTAGGAAATTTGGCAATTAGCGAATTTGGCTATTGGCTGATTGGTTCAAGGTG
>DATIPV010000205.1:0-10712 GCA_035471525.1 Robiginitalea sp. | reverse complement strand
CCAATGTACGCGATCGGCGGTGCCGGGCCCTTTCAGCTCTATGTTGAGCGGTACCCGGTGGGCGATCAGTTTAAGGACATCCTGCAGCATGGGGATCTTGTGTCCGCCTTCCAGGGTGAGCTGCTTCAGGTCGAATTCGTTGTAATCCTCGATGCGGCCGCCGCTGTTTGCCAGCCGGTCTACGGTCTCGTCGTGGAATACAAAGATTTCCCCGGTCTTGATCTTGAACACGTCTATTTCGATCATATCCGCGTCCAGGTCCAGGGCTTTTTGCACGGAAGCCAGGGTATTCTCCGTTTCATACCCCATCGCCCCGCGATGGCCAATGATCAACGGCTTGTCGCTCGATCTTGTACAAGCATTCATACTGAATAAAAGTAGCATTCCTACCAGGATTCGCATAATTTCTCTGATTTGTCTCGCGAAAATACAAACTACCCCGCTTTTTGCCTGCTGCCGAATTGGCATTTTTTAGGGTCCGAAAGCGCAATGATTCAATAATATTTTTATATTTAATTCATTATTAACCAATTAAACAGCTAAACTATGTTCAACAAACAAAATCTTTTAGCCACCCTGGCCGGTACTGTGGTGATGTTCATCCTGGGGTACCTCGTCTGGGGTGTTGCCACTGCAGGCTTCTTCGAGGAGCATTCCCTCACCGAAGCGATGAAAGGCGAGGAGGAAATGAGCCTTCTAATGGTTTTTCTGGGGAATCTGGTCATGACCTTCGCCATGAGTTCCCTGTACGGCAAATGGTCAGGCGGGCATCATAGTGCCTCGCAGGGGATGCAATTCGGGGCCTGGGTCGGTGTATTTATCGGCGTAGGAATGGGCTTGCTCTGGTATGGGACCTCCAAGCTGATGGACTCCACCGCCCATATGGTGGAAGCCGCACTGGACATCGTCTTCTATGCCGTTGTCGGAGCCGTGATTGCAATGGTTTATAAGGCTACCGCCTCCAAGGAGGCTGCCTGATCCCGGGAATGGGAAACGATTCTGCCGGCCGGGGGGATTCCCCGGCCGGTATTTTTTTACGGAGCAAGGCGCAGAATCACCGACTCGAGCGGCGCCAGCTCCACGCGGATGCCCCCCCGGCCTTCAGAGACGTCAAGCCGGAAGTCGCCGGTGCCGTAGAGCATTTCCTGCAGAGAGTACGAACCGGCCCTAAGTCCCCATTCCCCGACCACCTCTTCGGGCAGCCTGAGATCCAGGGAATAGGATCGCTCTGCATCAAAATTGCAGACGATCACCAGCCGGTCCTCCCCTTTCCAGCGCACGAACGAATACACCCGGTGATCGTATCCGGCGCTGTGCTCCTTATTGTAGTAATGGATATCCCGGTAGGCGCCCATCAGGGCTTCGCTTTCCAGGGTGAAATTCAGCAGGCGCCGGTAAAAATCGCGTAGCCCGGCCTCGGCGGGGCTCAGCGCACCCCCGTCGAAAGCCCCCCCGTTCATCCAGCGCTGGTGGTGGGGTACCCCCACGTAATCGAAGATAGAGGTACGGGACGGCTTTCCGAACCCGGCATCCTCGGCCCCGGGCTCCCCGACTTCCTGCCCGAAATAAATAAGGGTGGGAGAGGTGCTAAGAGTGGCCGAAACCACCATGGCGGGCCGCGCCAGGTTGGCATCCCCGGCGAATTCCGGGGATGCGATGCGCTGTTCGTCGTGGTTTTCCAGGAAATGGAGCATATGATGCTCGATATCGGCCAACCCCTGCTGCACGACGGGGATGTGGTCGGTCCACCCATATCCCCTGATGATGTGCTTGAGGCTGTCGTACAGCTCCACCTTGTCGTACAGGTAGTCCATCTTCCCCTTCTGTATGTAGTCGCGGTAACGGGCAGGGTTATAGACCTCGGCCAGGAGAAAGGCGTCCGGGTTGCGGGCCTTGATGTGGGCGTTCAGGTAACTCCAGAATTCCACCGGGACCATTTCGGCCATATCGTATCGGAAGCCGTCGACCCCCTCCTGCAGCCAGTACAGGGCAATGTCCCGGAACTTGATCCAGGAGTCAGGCACTTTCCGGTCTTTCCAGAACGCCAGATGGGCCCGATAGTCCTTCTCCCGGTATGCTTCGGGCAGGGTGTCGAAATCGTACCCCCCGTCGGGCCGCACCCCGTAATTGACCTTGACGGTCTCGTACCAGTCATTCATGTCGGGCCTGGCCAGGCGCGACCCGTTCCCGGTCCACCGGGCCGGGTTCTCCTCGAAAGCGCCATCGGACCGGGAGTGGGCTTCCCCGCCCAGGGGCAGGTAGCCGTCGCGCCAGGTCGGGACCTGAAAGGCCTGCCCGGGCAAATAATAGAAATTGTTGTCGGGGCGATATGCCACGCCGGTATCGTCGTCGGCCCCGAATGGGCGCAGCCCTGCCGGGGTCGACCCCCCCTCGTAGCGCCGGGCAACGTGGTTGGGGACAATGTCTATGAGCACCTTCATGCCGGCCTGATGGGTCCGGCGGATCAGGGCCCGGAATTCCTCGAGCCGGGCCGTCGGATCGGCAGCCAGGTCGGGGTTCACATTGAAATAATCCTTCACCGCATAGGGCGACCCGGCCCGGCCCTTCACCACATCCGGATCGTCCCCGGCAATGCCGAACTCACTGTAATCGGTTACCATGGCGTGGTGCAACACCCCCGTATACCAGATGTGGGTTACGCCCAGGTCGCGGATGGCGGCCAGGGCCTCGGGGGTAAAATCCGCAAACTTGCCGACGCCGTTTTCCCGGAGGGTCCCCCAGGGTTTGTTGGTCGTGTTCGTGTTGCCGAACAAGCGCGTAAAAATCTGGTACACTACCGCTTTGCGTTCTGTTTTCATAGACGGATCATCTTGTTTGGCCACCGGATTTTCGGGCTCGTTCCCGCAACTGACAAGCAGGCAGGCATACATTACAACCGGAACAGACCTTATCGCTCGCATACCTATCGGACAGGCGTTAAAACATACGCGCCCCTGCGCGTTAAAGATACGGATTCGCCCCAGTGCAACAGGCCCCCGCCGATCAGGTCGGTGAAGGTGCGTCCTTCCAGCCCCAGTTCGGCAAAGCGGCGCACATCGAGCTCTACCGGCTTGTCGTTCCTGTTCAGAAGGAGCACCACGGTTTCATCTCCGGCAATCCGGGCCAGCAGGTATACGCCCTGCTCCGGCGCAAAATGCCTTGTTTCCCCCGCTGTAAGAGCCCGGCTTTCCTTCCGGAATTGCAGCAGCTTCCTGAGGGTTTGCTGCATATGCCGTTCGGGGGTGCTGAGCCCGGCCCCGGTAAAGGCATTTTTCGAGCCTCCCTCCCAGCCACCCGGAAACTCGGTGCGGATCAGCCCGTGATCCCCGGGTTTGGCAGTATTCTGCATAAGGATTTCGGTGCCGTAGTAGATCTGAGGGGTTCGGGGGGCCGTCAGAATAAAGGCAAGCGCCATTTCTGCCCGTTCGGGCGATTCCCCGAGTTGGGTGTAGAGGCGGTCCATGTCGTGGTTGTCGCCGAAAAAAAGCAGGTGCTCCGGGCGGCGGTAGTAAAAATCGTTAGCCAAAGCTTCGTAAATGCGAATCAGCCCGCTGTCCCAGTCTTCTTCCTCCATCAGGGCCTCCATCAGGGTGCGCTGCAGGGGAAAGTCCATGGCCGCGCGCAAATGGGACCGGTACCCGTCCCGGTTCCCGGCCCCGTCCTGCCAGTAACCGACTATCAGCGGATTATACGACCATTCTTCCCCTACGATGCTGAATTCGGGGTATTCCCGCATGATGGCCCCGGCCCAGGAAGCGGTGAACGCCTTGTCGGCATACGGATAGGTATCCTGCCGGATTCCCCCGAGGCCCAGGGTTTCAATCCACCAGATGCTATTCTGGATCAGGTACCGCGCCAGGAAAGGATTCGACTGGTTCAGGTCGGGCATGGAGGGGACAAACCAGCCTTCATCCATGAGTTTCTTGTCAACGTCTGAGGCATACGGATCCTGGTTTACGGTGCGGCGGTGGTTGGTATTGGGCACCGGTTTGCCCGCCTCAAAGGCTTCCTGCATATTCACCCAGTCCGGAAAGGGCAGGTCCGACATCCACCAGTGATACAGCCCGCAGTGGTTCACCACCTGGTCCATGATCAATTTGATGCCCCTTTGCCGCGCCATTTCGGCCAGTTCGAGGTAGGTCTCCAGGTCGCCGAAACGCGGGTCTACCTGGTAGTAATCGGTTATGGCATAGCCGTGATACGACTGCCGGGGCATGTCGTTGGTGAGCAACGGACTGGGCCACAGGGCCGTGAACCCCATATCGGCCAGGTAATCGAGATGGTCGATAATGCCCTGTATGTCGCCCCCGTGCCGGGCGTAGTCGTCGGTCCGGTCTACCCGGGTTTCACGCATGCCGGGAATGCTGTCGTTGGATGGGTCCCCATTGGCAAAGCGGTCGGGGGTGATCAGGTATACCGCGTCGGCGGGGCCGAAACCCGTGAAGTGGGAGGCCGGGCGCTTGCGGGCCGACAGGGGGAATGCCACAGACCGCGGCGATTGGCCCGGGTACTCGAAAGTAAGATCGAGCGCCCCTGGAAGCGCATGGGCGCCTATTTCAAGGTCTAGGAAGAGATAGGAGGGGCTGTTGGCCCGGTGGGTCTGCACCAGCCTTACCCCGGGATAATCCAGGGAGACCTCGCAGTTCCCCACGCCCTCCCCATAAACCATCAGCTGCAGGGTGCTGTCGCGCATCCCGGTCCACCACCCGGGGGGTTCCACCCGTAGCTGAGCCTCCAGAAAATTTGGCGTCTGCATCATGCACATTGCAAGAATTACCGGCAAAACACGCCGTAACTGCCCCCATCCCCTCAGGAACTCAGACATGCGTCGGCTTTCCGGGACTGATTACCACACGCTTGTCGAACACCCGGATAGACATATCCTCCTTCCCTTCCAGTTCGAAGGAGCACCCTTTGGCGGTTACGGTTACTTTCAGGATACGGTTCCGGAAATTGATCTTGAAGGAATACGATTTCCACTGTTTCGGGATTCGCGGGCCAAATGTGAGCTTGTCTTCCCGCATGCGCATACCGCCGAAACCTTCCACGATACTCATCCAGGTACCTGCCATGGAGGTGATGTGGAGGCCTTCGTGCACCTCCCGGTTGTAATCGTCCAGGTCGAGGCGCGAGGTGCGCAGGTAAAACGCATAGGCCTGGTCCATCCGGTCCAGCTTTGCTGCCTGAATGGCGTGCACGCAGGGCGAAAGGGAAGACTCATGGACCGTAAAGGGTTCATAGAAGTCAAAATGCCGCTCCAGTTCTTCCAGGCTGAACTGATCTTCGAACAGATAAAAGCCCTGAAGCGTGTCGGCCTGCTTGATATAGGGCGAGCGGAGGATGCGGTCCCAACTCCACTTCTGATTCAGAGGCCTCTGCTTCCGGTCCAGTTCGGCCACGGGGATCAGCTCCTTGTCGAGGAACCCATCCTGCTGGAGGTATACCTGGTGTTTGTCGCTGTAAGGCAGGTACATGTTCCCTGCCACCTTCTTCCAACCCTCCCGCTCGCGGTCGGTAAGGCGGGTGTGCCCGATAGTGCGGGCGTAGTCTTCGGGATAGCCCTCTTTTACCTTGTTCAGCTGTTCGAGGCAGTAGCGGATGCACCAACGGGCAATGTAGTTGGTGTACCAGTTGTTGTTCACGTTGTTCTCGTACTCATTGGGGCCCGTTACGCCCAGGATTACATATTGCTGCTTCTCTTCCGAGAAGGAAGCCCGCTGGCTCCAGAAACGGGCAATGCCGATGAGCACTTCCAGTCCCATTTCCGGTATGTAGCTGTAATCGCCTGTATAGCGGTAGTAGTTGTATATGGCAAAGGCGATGGCGCCGTTGCGGTGTATTTCCTCAAAGGTTATCTCCCATTCGTTGTGGCATTCTTCCCCGTTCATGGTCACCATCGGATACAGGGCGGCTCCTCCGGTAAAGCCCAGTTTTCCGGCATTCTCAATGGCCCTTTCCAGATGGTTGAAGCGGTATTTCAGCAGGTTCCGGGCCACGTGCTGATCCTTGGTTGCCATATAAAAGGGAATGCAGTAGGCCTCCGTATCCCAGTAGGTGCTGCCCCCGTATTTTTCGCCGGTGAAGCCCTTTGGGCCAATGTTCAGGCGCGAATCGCGCCCCGTATAGGTCTGGTTCAGGTGATAGATGTTGAAACGGATGCCCTGCTGTGCCTTAACATCGCCCTCAATGGTAATGTCGCTCATCTCCCAGACCCGGGCCCACGCAGCAACCTGTGCTTCCAGCAGGGCGTCGAAACCTTTGGCCAGGGCCTGGTCGAGCGCCTTGTCTGCAGCCTTCCGGAGCGCATTTTTTGGGTGGTTCCGGTCTACGGTATACCCTCCGTATTTAAAAAGTGTCAGGGTCTGCCCCGCCGGCACTTCCACCCGGTAACGATGGCCGATGCGCTTGGTGTCTGTACGCGTATCGCCCTCTGGGCCGACCACCGCACCGCCCAGTTCCAGGCGCGTATCCATAAAAGTGCAGACATGGAAATGGGTCTTCAGGGTATGGGACTCGATATAGGCGCGGGTACCCGAGCCTTCCACTGCTGTGGTCTCCCAGAAGGGGTCGTCCCAGTTGGTGTCTTCGTTGTGGATGCCGCTATCGAGGTAGGGCTCCAGCTCGAGCTGGGCATCTGCTCCCAGGGGCGTAAGGGCGTACCGTATGGCCCCCACTTCGTCCAGCTCCATGGAAAGGAAGCGGGTGGCCTCCACCGCTACCACGGCTCCATTGGCCATTACCGCTTCAAAATTGCGCCGGTACCAGCCTTCCTTCATATTCAGCTCGCGACGGAACTTGCGAACCTCCCGGCAGGTGTTCAGGTCCAGGGGTTCCCCGTTGACAAATACGTCGATCCCGATCCAGTTCGGGGCGTTTATCACTTTGGCAAAATATTCCGGGTAGCCGTTTTTCCACCACCCTACCCGCGTTTTGTCCGGATAGTACACGCCTCCGATATAGCTGCCCTGAAAAGTCGGGCCGGTGTAGCGTTCTTCGAAATTCGTGCGCTGGCCCATAGCCCCATTGCCCAGGCTGAATAAGCTTTCTGACGACTTGATGCGCGCCGGGTCGTATCCCTCTTCAAGGATAGACCACTCGTGGGGAATAATGTAATCCTGGTTCATTTCCTGATCATTGATAAAGTTTGGGCTCCATTTCGAGGAGCCTGTCGATGAAACTGATTTCGATTTCCGTAAAATCGCGGAAGACATGCCAGGCCTCCGAAAGCACCCCGTCCCGGCCGATCCCGACACTGACCATGCCCGCCGCATTGGCCGCTTCTATGCCCGCCTGTGCATCTTCAAATACGACACACTGCTGCGGGGGCAATCCAAGGCGTTCTGCGGCCAGCAGGAATACCTGCGGGTCGGGCTTGGCTCTTGCTACCTCGTTCCCGTCTACCACGGCCTTAAAATACGAACTAAGACTCACCTTTTCAAGGATGGGTTTCGCATTCTTGCTGGCCGATCCGAGGGCCATTGGCACACCGCGCTTACGCAGGTATTCGAGGACTCTGGGCACATCGGGCAGGATTTCAGAGGCATCCATTTTGGCTATGTAGCTCAGGTAATCCTCATTTTTTTCGCGCAGCCAGGTATCGAACTGTCCCTGGGAAACTTGCAGGCCGCCCATCTCGAGCAGGATTTCCAGGCAACGCTTGCGACTCACCCCTTTGAAATGTTCATTGTCTTCCTCCGTAAAGGAAATACCCAATTGGTCTGCAAGGTGTTTCCAGGCGAAGTAGTGGTATTTGGCGGTGTCTACGATAACACCGTCCAGATCAAAGATGAAGCCTTTCATAATCTGAGATGGATTTACGCACTTCCAGCGGGCCACCGGTCTGGCTTTGCGCTTCAAATATATATAAGGTATTCGGATATGGGCGGGCAGGGGCCAAATTCGGTTTCAAGGGAAAGGGGTTCCCTTCTTCAGCCGAGCACCGTCGACTCGCGTTCGATCAGGGAAGACGGGATTACCACGGTTCGGTAGTTCCTGCGGTCGGTTTCGTCGTATTCCTTTTCTATCTTTTCGATCAGCATCTCGGCTGCCACGGCGCCCATCTGCTCCCCGTGCTGGGCAACCGAAGTAAGGGAGGGAGAAGCATAGCGGGAAAGCAGGCCGTCCGTAAAACCGATAAAGGATATATCGTCCGGGATACGGTACCCCAGGCGCTGGGCGAGGCGCATTCCGCGCACGGCAAAAATCTCGTTCACACAGAGTACGGCGTCAAAACTGCGGTTTTGAAAGAAAGACTCGCTCAGGCTTTCCTCCTCAAATTGATGCGGAAGCCGAAGGATGAGCTCTTCCGCTGCGGCAAGACCATTACTGGCCAGGGCTTTCCGGTATCCCTGCTCCCTTTTGGCGCTCACATTTAAAGGGCTTTCGGTGGTAAAGAGCGCCACACGGCGCTTCCCGCTTCGGATCAGGCGCTCAGTGGCGTCGCGGGCCGCACGTTCGTCGTCTATGAGCACCCGGTCGCAATCGACCTCATCGGTTACCCGGTCGAAGAGCACCACGGGGATGCCCTGTTCGGTCACCTCCCTGATGTGTTTAAAATCGTTCCTTTTCTGAGTCTCAGCCGAGAGGGCCAAAATAAAGCCGTCGATGCTGCCGTTTGCCAGCATTTCCATATTGATCACTTCCTTGTCGAACCTCTCATCGGAAACACAGACGATTACATTGTAGCCTTTCTCGTTGGCATACTGTTCAATGCCCCGGAAGACCGTAGTAAAGAAATGGTGCACAATATCGGGGATAATAACCCCAATATTCCTGGTGCGCTTGTTCTTCAGGCTAATGGCAATATTGTTGGGCTTGTAATTGCAGAGCCGGGCAAAGGCCTGCACTTTTTCCCGGGTATCCTGGCCGATCTCGTCGCTGTTCTTAAGTGCCTTGGAAACTGTTGAAATGGAGACATCCAGTTCCCTGGCTATATGTTTCAGTGTTATCTTTTTCTTCACGGCCTGCCTTGGCATATCTCAGCGGGTTAAGGTACGCATAATTTAGATGAGAGAAAGCCAACCGCCCCAAGCTGGCTAAGGCTTTGAAGAATGATTATCAAAAATTTGCAATATTTGTCGGAGGAACAAAGAAAATACTATATTTGCTCCCAAATTGCTAAATTTCGGCCCTTTTGAGTATTGAATGAGCAATCGGTACAGTGTGCCATTGAATCATTTTAATAACATTAGTTAGTAACACGAAACCGTTTTCGAAGCCCCCCTGTGGGCCAGAAAAAGGTATTTAACATTATTTTATATATCTTGACCCCTTGAATTCTAATTAACTAAACTTAAAATTCCACTATCTATGAAGATTACGCTACTGAAGAGCTTGCTGCTGGTTGGAGCATTTTTATGCTTTGGACTAGCGCAGGCACAAGAAGTATCAGGTACGGTTTCTGATGATAATGGGCCCCTTCCGGGAGCCAGTGTTGTCGTTAAGGGAACCACCACCGGTACACAGACCGACTTCGACGGGAACTACACCCTTCAAGTTACGTCCTCCGATGCAGTGCTGGTTATCAGCTATATCGGCTATTCCACACAAGAGATTGCGGTAAACGGCCGATCTACCATCGACGTGGTGCTGCAGGAAGATGCAACCGCCCTGGATGAGGTCATAATCATCGGTTATGGCCAGACCACCGTTAAAGACGCCACAGGATCTGTTGCTTCGGTATCCTCTGACGAATTTAACTCGGGTGTTATTACTTCTCCTGAACAATTGATCCAGGGTAAAACCGCCGGGGTCAATATCCAGCAGGTCAGCGGGGAGCCGGGGGCCGGCATCCAGATTAACATCCGTGGATCCAACTCGGTTCGGGGTAACAACAACCCGCTTTTCGTGGTGGACGGCGTGCCGCTTTTCGGCCAAAACACGGCAGCCAGTGGTGATACCGGGCAAGGAGGCAGCGAAGTGGGGAACCCTTTGAACTTCCTTAACCCGAACGACATTGAGAGTATGAGCATCCTGAAAGATGCCTCGGCCACGGCCATTTACGGTTCACGGGGTGCCAACGGGGTCGTGATTATCACCACCAAGAGCGGGAAAGCCGCTACCGGCGGGGTAATCGAATGGTCTTCCAACATGAGCATCGCCACGCCTGTTCGGGAGTACGATCTGCTCGACGCTGAAGGTTTCCTGAAAGCCGTTGGCGATTACGGCGGAAATCCGAACAACGTAAATTACGGTGCCGACACGAACTGGCAGGATGTGGTTCTGCGCACAGCTGCTTCTACCAACCACAACCTGGCTTATTCCCGCAGCTACAACAACGGAAACGTGCGTGCCACATTCGGCTACCAGAAACAATTCGGGGTAGTAGAGAAATCTGATTTCGAAAGAATCACCGGACGCATCAACGCTGCCCATAAATTCTTTCAGGACAAATTATTGCTGAACCTTCAGGCCTCGATCTCCCGGGTAAACCAGGAAAAAGCTCCGAATGCCGCTGGCGCCGGGTTCCGCGGTGATATCCTGGGTGCTGCCTATTCAGCCAACCCGACATGGCCCGCCAGTGCTGATTTCGACGATGGAGGTGGGCAAATTCAGCCGGCTAACTACCTGCGCGAGACACAGAACCTGACCCAGACCGACCGTGTGCTGTTGAACGGTTCTGCCGAATACAAATTCACCTCTGAATTAACCGCCAAGGTTAACCTGGGTTACGACGCTTCTCAGAGTGAGAACACCTCGGTTCTTAGCACCAA
>DATIPV010000204.1:0-10550 GCA_035471525.1 Robiginitalea sp. | reverse complement strand
AACAGAATAAAGGAGAGGAAACTCAGGTCGTAATCGGCATATTCAGGGCCCAGCCAGGTAAGGGCGCCCGGCTGCAGCAGATACTGGTCCAGCAGCCAGTTGAGCGGCACCGTCACGGCCAGTACGAATATAACGGCAGCCCCGAGGCCCACGGCTGTAGATACTTTTTTGGATACCGCCAGGTAGGAACACATCCCCAGAAAGACGGCAAACACCATATTGTCGATGAATATGGACTTGAAGAATAATTCTATATGCTCTAACATTGCTTCTGCTTTTAGAATGTGGGGCGCTTAGTTCTCTTCGATCAGGGCGGGGTTGCGCGAACGCTGCACCCAGATGATGATTCCCACCACGATCAGGGCCGCAGGCGGGATTATCATAAAGCCGTTGTTTTCATAGCCGGTGGCATACAGCCCGGTCTTGGCGATGGGATCGCCCAGCACCGGAAAGCCCAACAGGGTTCCCGACCCGAGCAGCTCCCGGAAGAAGCCCACGATAATCAGGATAATCCCGTATCCGAGGGCATTGCCAATGCCGTCCAGGAAAGACCTCCAGGGGCTGTTGCCCAGGGCGAAGGCCTCAAAACGCCCCATGATGATGCAGTTGGTGATGATCAGCCCCACAAAGACCGACAGGGTCTTGCTCAATTCATAGGCAAAGGCCTTGAGCACCTGGTCCACGATGATTACCAGGGCGGCCACCACGATCAGCTGAACGATGATGCGGATCTTGGAGGGGATGATGTTTCGCAGCAGGGAAATCACCACGTTTCCGATACCGAGCACGAACATAACCGAGATGGCCATCACCACGGAGGGCCTGAGCTCGGCCGTAATGGCCAGGGCCGAACAGATCCCCAGTACCTGTATGGTGATGGGGTTGTTGTCGGCCAGGGGGTCCAGCACGAGTTTCGAGTCTTTTTTGTTGAGGAGTCCCATTCTATTTTGCTCTTATGGTTTGTAGATAATCGCGGTAGAGGTACATGGTCTCGGCGATCATGGCTGTTATCCCGTTGCCGGTTATGGTGGCCCCGGCCAGGGCGTCTACCTGGTTGTCTTCCTTGTCCCGGTTCAGCGGGTCGTTGTTCCCCTTGGCCACCTGGATCCCAGCCAGGCGGTTGCCTGCTAAAATGGATTCTCCGCTGAAGTCGTCCATGAAATAGCGGGCCTTGATATTGGCCCCGAGGCCCGGTGTCTCGCCTTTGTGATCAAAATATACCCCCTGCACCGTCAGCTGCTCGTCCAGGGCGATATAGCCCCAGATGGCGTCCCACAGCCCTTTTCCGTACATGGGCAGAATGTAGTAGGCCTTGCCGTCCTTTTCCCCGATGAACACCGGGAGTTTGGGGGCCAGTCCTTTCTTGGAAGCAGCGATCTCCTTTTTCATGTCGATCAGGTAGGCTTCCGGGCTTTCGGTAACCTGATCTCCCTCCACCACGAGCTGTTTCTTGATGTGCTGGAAAAAGGTTTGTTCCACCTCGCTGGTGGGAATGAAGCTAACAGATCCCTCATCTGAATTTTGGTTCACGCCCATGGCGTAGAGGATATTCTGTTGCTTTTCGAACCGCTCGTTCTCTTTGATGGTGGGCTTGAGGGCCGACGAGACGAAGGCCAGCATGGAACCCACCACCAGCACCATGCCGGCGGCGAACAGGATGGTATAGACGTTCTTTTGGGTGTCGAGTGCCATAACTATACGGTTTCAGCTTTCAGTTCCTCGGCCTTGTTCCCTGCGGGGGCAGGAAGGATGGTGGCCGTTTTAAGGCGTTTGAGACGTTTCCTGATATTGCCGCGCACCACGTAATGGTCGATGGTGGGGGCGAAGACATTCATCAGCAGGATGGCCAGGAACACCCCTTCCGGGTAGGCCGGGTTAAACACCCGGATCATCACCGAGAGGAACCCGATCAAAAAGCCGTAGATCCATTTGCCCCGGTTGGTCTGCGACCCGGTTACCGGGTCGGTGGCCATATAGACGATCCCGAAGGCCAGACCGCCTGCGATAAGGTGCTCCCAGAACGGGAAGCTCATCAGGCTGTAAAAGCGGCTCCCCTCGCCGATCCACCCCTGGTCGACCACCCCGTTGAAGATGAGCCCCATCACCAGGGCCCCGATCACGGAACTCACCATAATGCGCCAGCTGGCGATCTTGGAGTAGATCAGGAAGAGTCCGCCGAGCAGGATCAGGAAGGTCGAAGTCTCCCCAACCGATCCCGGGATAAACCCGAAGAACATGTCGGAAGTACTGTAATCATAGGGCGTATTCTGTGCCAGGGAACCCAAAACGGTCTCCCCCGAAATAGCGTCTGGGGTGCCTGCCCGCTCCACGGCCCCGTGCACCCATACCTTGTCGCCGCTCATCCAGGTGGGGTATGCGAAGAAGAGGAATGCCCTGATGGTCAGGGCCGGGTTCAGGATATTCATCCCTGTGCCGCCAAATACCTCCTTGCCGATCACCACCCCGAATGCGACCGCCACGGCCAGCATCCAAAGCGGGGTGTCTACCGGTATGATCAGCGGAACCAGCATCCCGGTAACCAGGTAGCCTTCTTCCACCTCGTGCCCTTTGATGACGGCAAAAAGGAATTCGATGCCCAGGCCGATGGCGTAGGAAACGACAACCAGGGGAATTACCTGCGTAAAGCCCAGCCAGAAATTCTCCCAGGTCAGGAAATTGCCCATCAGATCGAGCTGGCGGGGAGCGCCTGCCGCGGCGTCCAGAGCAGCGTAATGCTGGTATCCCGTGTTGAAAAAGGAGAAGATCAGCACCGGGACCAGGGCCAGAATTACCGTGTTCATGGTCCGCTTCAGGTCGTCTGCTGCCCGGATGTGCGCCCCGGAATGCGTGGTTTCGTCAGGGGTATACAGAAAAGTATGCAAGGCGCCGAAAGCCGGTGCCATTTTCTTTCCGCGCAAACTGTGCTTGATAATGTGCAACCTTTTCTTAAAGGTGAGTCTTTTGTCGCTCATGTCGTTAATTATCCAATTTCATTATGCAGCAGGTCCAGGCCTTCCCGTATGATCTGTTGGTGCGGCTGTTTGGAAATGCAGATAAATTCGGTTAGGGAGAAATCCTCCGGGATTACTTCGTAGAGCCCGAGCTGCTCCATCTCGTCCAGGTCTCCCACCATGCAGGCCTTGAGCAGCTGCAGGGGGAAGATGTCCATGGGAAATACCTCCTCGTACTGCCCGGTTACCACGAAGGCGCGGTGCTCCCCGTTGGTATTGGTGGTAAGGTTGTATTTCTTGTTGGGTCTCAGCCAGGAAAAGGTAAGGGCCCGGGTGGTGGAAATTTTGTTGAAAACCGGTTTGGTCCACCCGAAAAACTCGTAGTCGTCCCCTTCCGGGATGCCGGTAACCGTGTTGTTATAGTAGCCGAGGTGGCCGTCGGGCCGGGTCTTTCCGCCCGTGAGCACATCCCCGTTGATCACGCGGAAATTCTTTTCGTTTACCCCGCTGGCATACAAAAAGGTGGAGATTTCGGCCCCGATGCGGGTGAGGTAGTATCTCGGAGCCTTGATACTCGCTCCGGCCAGGGCTACCACCCGCTCCGCGTTGAAAACGCCCGTGAGCAGGGTTTCCCCGATAATGACCAGGTCCTGGGGAGAAACGGTCCAGACCCGCTCCCCCTTGTTGATCGGGTCGATGCGGTTGATTTGGGTGCCTACCAGGCCGGCCGGGTGCGGCCCGCTAACCCGGTGCAGCTCTATGCCCTGCAGCCCGGCAAAGGGCGAATCGGCGCCGGCCCCAATCCCGACATGGACCTTGCCCGGAGTGAGCTTGGCCAGGGCATTCAGGGCGGCCTGAAGTTCCTTTTCCCTGCCTTTCAGGGTATAGTTGATGTCTGCGGCCAGGGGTGCTGTAACATAGGCCGAAATGAAAATCGCCTTGGGCGGGGTTTCCGGGTCGGCGATCCGGTCGTAGGGACGTTGCTTGATAAAGGGCCAGCAGCCGGTTTTCAGGAGGAACTCCCGCACCGCTTTGGCATCGGCCCGTGTCGGGTCGAGCGCCTGGTGCGACAGGCTCTTCTGCTCCTTGTCGGCCAGGATCCGCACAGAGAGTATTCGCCGGCGGGGGCCGCGCTCAATCTCCACCAGCTCCCCGCTGACCGGGGATACAAATACCATGGGTTGGTAATCCTTGTTGTAGAACAGTGCTTCTCCCGCCCTGACCTCTGCCCCCTCGCGCACGAGCATTTTGGGTGTAAGGCCATGAAAATCAGTAAGTTTCAGGGAATAAACGTTGCTGGGTACAGCTTTGGAAGTGGTGGGTTCTGCAGCGCCGACAAGATTGATATTCAATCCTTTTTTGATTCGGATGTCAGTTGGCATAGGAAAGTCGCCTTAGTTTACAAAATTACGGGCCAAAAATAGCACATATGAACGTGCAATCATAATTATTACCCCCTTTTTTTGACCGTATATCGGGGCCGAAACCGGGGGGCACGGTTTTTGTTTACCTTTGCCCCAAACAGCGGC
Organism: Robiginitalea sp.; assembly: GCA_035471525.1. Classification (GTDB taxonomy): domain Bacteria; phylum Bacteroidota; class Bacteroidia; order Flavobacteriales; family Flavobacteriaceae; genus Robiginitalea. The sequence goes on along the minus strand of DATIPV010000204.1, from coordinate 6,070 downwards.
TCCTGATGCGATTTTTATTTACATTACTGCCCATTTTCCTGTGGGCCATGGCCCTGCCCGCCCAGGGGCTTTCAGAAGTGGCGCCGCCCTCCCACATCCGGTCGGTGATCTTCAAGGGCCCGACAGGCGACCAGTTTCCCATCGTGCAGCTCGGGGAGCCCGTAACCCTCGAGTTCGACGATCTCACGGCGCGGGAACAGGATTACTACTACCGCGTGGTGCACTGCAACTACGACTGGACTCCCTCGGCCCTGCTCAAATCGCAGTACCTTACCGGGATCGACAACCAGCGCATCGTGGATTACGGAAACAGTTACAGCACCTTGCAGCCCTATTCAAACTACCGGCTCCGGCTGCCGAATGAACAGGTTGCCCCGCGGGTAAGCGGGAACTACATGCTCGAAATCTATGATTCCTCAGGGGCCTTGCAGTTTTCGCGGCGGTTTGTGGTGTATCAGGACCTGGTAAAGGTGCCGGCCACCGTTAGGCGTTCCAGGCAGTTTGCCTCCATGAACGAGAAGCAGTCCGTTCAGTTCAGCATCCGGCCGGCCGGCATCCGGCTGATCAATCCGAAAAAGGAGGTCAAGGTGGCCCTGCTGCAGAATTACCACTGGCCCACGGCCCGCTTCAACATACCCCCCCAGTTTACCATTGGCACGGAACTGGTGTACAAATACGACCAGGAAACGGCCTTTTACGGCGGCAATGAATACGAGTATTTCGATTCGAGCGACCTCAGGGCTCCCACGGCCGCTATTTCGCGCATCGAGATGGAAGATCTCTACCAGCACTTCCTCTTCCCGAATGCCTACCGATTCGACCGGCCCTATACGTATTACCCGGATATCAACGGCGATTTTGTGATCCGGACCCTGCAAGGCCGGGATCCCTCTCGGGAATCGGAATATACGCGCGTGCACTTTTTCCTCCCCTACACGAACCTGCTGGGGCTCGATCGCGTGTACATCTTTGGCAAATACAACAACTACGAGCTTTCCGAAGAAAACCTGATGACCTATCAACCAGACACCGGCTTCATGGAAGCCACCCTTTTGCTCAAGCAGGGGTTCTACAACTTTAAGTATGTCGTGGAACGGGAAGATGGCACCGTAGAGCTCAATGCCGTGGGCGGGAACTTCCACGTAACCGAAAACGCCTATACCATACTGGTTTATTACCGAAATTTTGGGGATATTTACGATAGCGTAATTGGGGTGGGCTCAGCCAACTCCCGCATCATCACCAACTGAAACCCATGGGCGATCAAGTGAGCAAACCGGCCCGGAAGGCCTTGCGATACCAGGTTAAATTCCGGGGCAGCGAATGCCTGAACTGCGGGCATCCGCTCGATATGAGCGACCGCTATTGCCCCTTCTGCTCGCAGCTAAACAGCACCAAGAGCCTCGGCATGCGCGACTTTGTCGAGGAATTCCTGGGAAGCATCATCGATTACGACTCCCGGCTCCTGAAAACGGTCAATGCCCTGATCCTGAGGCCCGGGAGGATCTCGCTCGACTACGTGGCGGGGAAGCGCATCAGCTATACCAATCCATTCCGTTTTCTGCTGAGCCTGGCCATCATCTATTTCCTGCTGCTGCAACTTGGAGGCGATTTCAGGTCGCTCGACCGCCTGCAACTGGACCAGAAGCTCGATGAGGTGCCCGAAATGCCAAAAATTGCAATCTCGGTTGATGAAGCAGAGCAAAAAAAGATACTCCAGGTTCTCGATTCACTCGAGCTGGGAGATGATGCAGCCCAGACCCAGAATGCGTTTCAGGCACTCGATTCGCTTCATCTCGGGAAACAGATCATGAAGGCCAAGCACGACAAGGATTCGGCCCTGATGGCAGACCCCAAAGGCTTCCTGCAAAAAGTGGAGGGCAGTTACATCTGGCGCATCAGCCAAAAAACGGAATCTTTTATTACCCTGATCCGCAACGACACGCTCTACCAATACGAGGAGGCCGTTGAAAGATACGGGCTTACAGAAAATACCGAAGACAGGCTTAGTTTTGACACGGCCCAGTCCCTGCTGCGGCTCATGCGGCAGCCCGGGAGCTTTGTCCGTGAACAGATTTCGAAACTCCCGCTGGCCATTTTCTTTTTCCTGCCAATCTTTTCAATTTTCCTCTGGCTGGTGTACGTCAGGAAAAAATATACCTACACCGATAATCTGGTGTTTAGCTTTCACATTCAATCCCTCTTTTTTATCTTGCTCATTATTGGGTTATTGGCAGGTCGCCTCTTCGGGACAGATCTGACCTGGTTGTCGTTTACCATCTTCGCCATATACCTGTATGCGGCGATGCGTAAATTCTACCAACAGGGTCATTTTGTAACTATCCTAAAGTACCTGCTGCTGAACACTGTATTTGTAATATTAGCCTGGATCGCTGTCATAGTGCTTTTTGTAGGCAGCGCGGTCACATACTAGAAAATGATCACACAAGTAACCAAGGGCATTAAAATCTCCGTAGACACCAGTTTTGAGGGCACTTTCTTCAAGAACTACAAAATGCATTTCGCATTCGGATATACGATCACCATCGAAAACCAGAGCAAGGATGCCGTACAGCTCACCTCCCGCCACTGGAAGATCTACGACGCCCTGAAAGATATCGAAGTACTCGACGGGGAAGGCGTGATCGGCAAAAAACCGGTAATCCGTCCCGGGGAGTCGCACACCTACAGCTCCGGCTGCCTGCTGGCCTCGCCCATCGGGGCCATGAAAGGGTATTTCAACATGGTGAATTTCTCCTCGACGGAAAAATTCCGGGTCTATGTGCCCATTTTCCGCCTGAGCGCTCCCTTTGCGCTGAATTAGGGCCGCTACCCCTGCGATCTCCTTTTTTAAGGCGGGTGCTTTTCGTACCTTTGCATCGCATTTACTAACCGCGAAAATCACACAGCATGGGCAATGGATTTTTTCAAGTCCCACCGGCTTACAACGAGCCGGTTAAGAGTTACGCGCCGGGGTCCCCGGAACGAGAGGCCGTATTGAAACAATACAAGGCGTATTACAAGGGGGCAGCCGATATCCCGATGACCATCGGGGGCCGGGAGGTCCGCACCGGAAAAACGCGCCGCATGGCGCCACCCCACGAGCACGGCCACACCATCGGGCAATACCACCTGGCTGCCGAAAAAGACATTCGGATGGCAGTCGATTCGGCCCTGGAAGCCCGGAAAAGATGGGCGGCCCTGCCCTGGGAACAACGCGCCGCCGTTTTTTTGAAGGCAGCCGACCTGATAGCCGGCCCGTACCGCGCACGGATCAACGCAGCCACCATGATGGCCCAGTCCAAGACCATCCACCAGGCCGAGATCGACGCCGCCTGCGAGCTCATCGATTTCCTGCGGTTCAACGTGGAGTTTATGGCGGGCATATACCGCGATCAGCCCGAGTCGTCTGAAGGCATCTGGAACCGGGTGGAATACCGCCCCCTGGAGGGCTTCATCTACGCCATCACCCCTTTCAACTTTACGGCCATAGCCGGGAACCTTCCCGCCAGCGCTGCCATGATGGGGAATGTGGTGGTCTGGAAACCCAGCGACCACCAGATCTTCTCTGCCCAGGTAATCGTGGAGGTCTTCCGCGAAGCCGGCCTGCCCGACGGGGTGATCAACACCGTATTCGGCGACCCGGTTATGATTACCGATATCCTGCTGAGCCATCCCGATTTTGCCGGCATCCATTTCACGGGCTCCACGGAGGTTTTCCGGGCCATCTGGAAAAAGATCGGGGCGCAAATCGGCACCTATAAAACCTACCCGCGCATCGTGGGGGAAACCGGGGGCAAAGACTTTATAATCGCCCACCCGAGCGCCGACCCGCAGCAGGTAGCCACGGCCATCACCCGCGGCGCCTTTGAACTGCAGGGGCAGAAATGCAGCGCCGCATCCCGGGTGTACCTGCCCCAATCGACAGCCGACGATATCCTGGCGCGGGTCAGGAAAGACGTCGCCTCCTTCCGGAAACCCGGCTCGCCCGAAGACATGGCAAATTTTATTACGGCAGTGATCCACGAAGGGGCCTTCGACAAACTGGCCGGGTACATAGACCGGGCCAGGACAGACGCCCAGGCCGAGGTAATCGCCGGCGGGAACTGCGACAAATCCGTGGGCTATTTTATTGAACCCACTGTGATCCTGACCACCGACCCCCATTACGTTACGATGGAAACCGAACTGTTCGGCCCCGTGGTAACCGTGTATATTTATGAAGATTCCCACTGGGATGCCACCCTGGAGCTAATAGACCAGACCTCCGAGTACGCCCTCACGGGGGCTGTGATGGCGACAGACCGCTACGCGATAGACCAGGCCACGCGTGCCCTGGAGAATTGCGCCGGCAACTTCTACGTCAACGACAAGCCCACCGGAGCCGTGGTCGGACAGCAGCCCTTCGGAGGTGCCCGCGCCTCGGGCACCAACGACAAGGCCGGTTCGGCGCAGAACCTGTTGCGCTGGGTGTCGCCCAGGCTTATCAAGGAGACTTTTGTGACCCCTACCGATTACCGCTATCCGTTCCTGGGATAGGCGCCGCCTGCCGGCAACGACCAGAAACCCCGGCCGCATCCGGGGTTTTTTTCTGCCGAAAAATAATTTTAATGTAAACTTAACGTTAATTTTATGTAAATTTACCGTGTAAATATAGTCCCATGGAAATCTCATCGCATAACACCCCGTACGCCAAAAAGAGCAAGTCTGGCCTATACAATTTCCTGAATTACATCCGCCGCTTCTCCACGCGGTGCAGGGAGGCCGATGCCATGATCCGGCGCCTGTAGAATCAGCTGCCGGCCGGCAGGTATACCACTTTTTTAGTCTCAAAAAAAGGATCCGCAAAATAGTCGGATAGCGCGAAGATTTGTGCCTGCGGAAAACCGGCGAGTTCCATCCCGAGGTCGCCTCCCTTCAGAGCCAGGATGCCATTGGGCAGGCTGGCTGCCGAACCCGGCCTGAGCCTGCCGCGGGTCCAGTCCACAAAAGTGGGCATGGCGGCTACGGCCCGGCTCACAATGAAATCGTACCGTTCCCGCATGGTCTCCACCCGCAGCTGCCGGGCCGTGGCATTGCGCAGGCCCAACCCCCGGATCACCTCTTCCACCACCCTTATTTTTTTGCCGATTGCGTCTACCAGCGTAAATTGGACATCGGGAAATAAGACGGCAAGCGGAATACCGGGAAAGCCGCCGCCGGTGCCCACATCGAGCACCTGCTGCCCCGGAGCGAAGCGCACCACCTTGGCAATCCCCAGGGAATGCAGCACGTGGCGGAGGTAGAGCTCGTCCACGTCTTTGCGGGATACCAGGTTGATTTTCCGGTTCCAGTCCTGATACAAAACGCCCATGGCGCGGAACTGCTCCTTTTGGCGATCGGATAAATTGGGAAAATTTTGGAAGACGATTTCAACTGTCATTGGTATCTTTGTATCTGGCAGCAAAAATACGCAATCTGCGGCTGCCCCAAATTTTGAGCCTACACGCCGCCCGAGGCGTGCCATCTTATAAACCGAGTATTTTTTCCATGCAACAAGCCACGATCCGATTTCCCCGAACTGAATCCGCTCCCTTTTTCAAGACCCTCAACAAGCGTGTGAACGACTATTTCAAGGAAAACGGCCTGAAGAAAACAGGCAACTGGAAGCTGTACGTGAAGTCTGCCGTTATGTTCAGCATGCTTTTGACCCCTTACTTCCTGATCCTTACCCTGGGCCTTCCGGGCTGGGCCAACCTGCTGCTGGCCATGTTAATGGGTGTCGGAATGGCCGGAGTGGGCATGAATGTGATGCACGACGGGAACCACGGAAGCTTCTCCTCCAAGAAGTGGGTAAACAAGCTTATGGGCAGCAGCATCTACATACTGGCGGGCAACGTCTACAACTGGCAGGTACAGCACAACGTGCTGCACCACACCTATACGAACATCCACAACCACGACGAAGATTTGGAGGCGAAGGGCATCCTGCGTTTTTCGGAACACGCCAAATGGCGCCGTTTCCACCGTTTCCAGCATTACTACTCCATTTTCCTGTACGGGTTGCTGACCTTTAACTGGGCCATAACCT
>DATIPV010000203.1:0-8116 GCA_035471525.1 Robiginitalea sp. | reverse complement strand
AATAACTACGCCAAGGTCCGGATCTGGAATTACGAGACGGAGCGGTTCGAGCAAACCGGCCTGCAGTTTTGCGGTCTTATGATGGGAGACCACAGCAAAACAGCCATCAATACCATGTTCAATACCGGTACGGTAATCGGGGTGAGCTGCAATATCTACACCCCCGGCTTCCCGCGCAATTTTGTGCCCAGCTTCAGCTGGGGCGGGGCCACGGGCTTCAGCGCCTACCTGCCCGAGAAATCCTTCGAGGCGGCCCAGGTGATGATGGCACGGCGCGGGGTGGCTTTCACCGAGGAGGACGCCCGCATCCTCAAACGGGTGTACGAAGACACGGCCCGGTACCGAAAGTATTGAAAAGCACCGTGGTCCCCCCGGCAATTGACCCATAATTTGGTATCTTTGCCGCCCTAAGCAGGCACCCGTAAGCCATGGCCAAGAAAGTTGCGTATTACACCCTGGGTTGTAAGCTGAATTATTCAGAAACCTCCACCATTGCCCGCGACCTGGAGCAGGAGGGCTTTGAAAAGGTGCCTTTCGGCCAGCCGGCCGACCTCTATGTGATCAATACCTGCTCGGTAACCGACAATGCCGATAAGAAATGCCGGCAGGTGGTGCGGCAGGCCCAGCGGATTAACCCGGACGCCTTTGTGGCCGTGGTGGGCTGTTACGCCCAGCTGCAGCCCGAAGAAATAGCCGCCATCCCGGGGGTCGACCTGGTGCTGGGGGCCAGTGAGAAATTCAGGCTTTCCGATTACCTCGACACCCTGGAAAAAAATGCCGTCGGACAGGTGCATTCCTGCGAGATCGGCCAGGCCGACTTCTACGTGGGGAGCTACGCCATCGGCGACCGCACGCGCGCTTTCCTGAAGGTGCAGGACGGCTGCGACTATAAGTGTACGTATTGTACCATTCCCCTGGCACGTGGCATTTCGCGCAGCGATACGCTGGCAAATGTGCTCGGCAACGCCCGGGAAATCGCCGGGCAGGGTATTCGGGAAATTGTGCTCACCGGCGTAAACATTGGCGATTACGGGAAAGGGGAGTTCGGAAACAAGAAGCACGAACATACCTTCCTGGAGCTGGTACAGGCATTGGATGCGATACAGGGGATTGCCCGCTACCGGATATCGTCGATAGAACCGAATTTGCTGCGCAATGAGATCATCGATTTCGTGGCCGGCAGCCGCCGGTTTGTGCCGCATTTCCACATCCCCCTGCAGAGCGGGAGCAATGCGATCTTAAAGCAGATGCGCCGCCGCTACCTGCGCGAGCTCTACACCGAACGGGTTGGCCGCATCCGCCAGGCCATGCCCCACGCCTGTATCGGGGTAGACGTCATCGTGGGCTTCCCGGGCGAAACGGAGGCCCATTTCCTCGAAACCTACGATTTCCTGCACGGGCTCGACATCTCCTACCTGCACGTCTTTACGTATTCGGAACGGCCCGATACCCCGGCGGCCGGCATGGCTGGTGTGGTACCCCCGCAGGAGCGAAACCGGCGAAGCCGGATGCTGCGGAGCTTGTCGGAAAAGAAGCGCCGGGCCTTTTACCGCGGCCAACTGGGCAGGCGCTGCACCGTATTGTTCGAGGGCGAGAACAAGAAGGGATACATCCACGGCTTTACGGAGAATTACGTAAAGGTTAAGGCGCCCTGGGACCCGGCCCTGGTGGGCACCGTACACGAGGTGCGCCTCACAGCCATCGACCCGGACGGACTGGTCCGCTTCGAACCCGACACAGCCGGGGTACCGGCATAAAAAAACCCGCCTGGAGGCGGGAAATCTTACAGCGTTTGGCCAGGCCCTGGCTCAGCGGGGTCGTTTTTCAGATACGGATCCCTACGGGCAACATTTCCTTGTACTGGCGATTTTTCCTCAGGAAACCGGCGATCTGCGGACTGGTGGGTACCACGCGGAGATTTTGCTCCTGGATGAGGTGCAAAACGGCCCGGATGAAGTCTTCCCGGAACCCATCGCGCCCAATTTCCTCCGGGATCACCAGCTTGGTGAGGAAAATTTTGCGTTCCTGGGAGGAGTACTCGATCTTGGCGAGATGTCCGTCTACCCGCGCTTCAAATTGACGCAGGAAGCTATTGTCCTTGATTGCCAGTTCGTTCATACGTTTTGAATTAATTTGGTTTGAGCTAAAAAAATTACGAACTATGACAGCTCGTACATAGCCCGCCCCGGCAAGCCGGCCCCCAAGTCGGGAAAAATGCGGACAGGGTACTAAATTAGTGAAAATAATGCTAAGAACCTAAGATTTAGCCTGTTTTGAGCCGAACTTCTTCAGCGCGAATCCCGGTTTATTTCGTACCCGGCCTGGCTGCCAGCCCGGATATCTTTGAACATATTCGCCTGCCCGAAGACCGCTTCGAGTGTCATTTCCTGGCGTGGTTCCCGCCCGATCCCGCCATGACGCTCCGGCAGTACGCGGCCCGTATGGCAGAGGAAATATCACATCCGGCCCCTGTTTTGATAGGCGTTTCCTTCGGGGGAATGCTCGTGCAGGAGATGGCCGAATTTGTGCATCCCCGCCGGATTATCATTATTTCCAGCATCAAATGCAGGCAGGAAATGCCGCGCCGCCTTTTGCTGGCGCGTTACACCCGCCTGCACAAATTGCTGCCCACCAGCCTGGTGAATCAGCTGGAATTGCTGACCCGTTTTGCTTTCGGAGACCCGGTCAAAAAGCGGCTTGAGCTCTACCAGCGGTATCTGGCCATGCGCGATACGGCTTACCTGGATTGGGCCATAGACCGCATCGTAAACTGGGAACGGGAAGAATCCCTGCCGGGTCTGGTGCACCTTCACGGCGACCGCGACCCGGTCTTCCCCTTCGCCTACCTGGGTCCCTGTATCCGGGTGCCGGGCGGAACGCACACCATGATTATCCACCGCTTCCGCTGGTTCAATGAACGCCTGCCCGCAATTATTTTGCAAGATCGGAGTTCTATTTAATACCTTTGAGGAATCAACCCTAAATGCTTCGCTATGCGGTTTTTAAAAAATAGTCTGATGGTTATCGGACTTTTAAGCGTATTGAGTACCCTGGTCTTTGCCGTTCAACAGGGAATGGCTCCCGATGGGCAGGCAGCCGATGCCGGCCCGGCAGCTAACGACGACAAGCTGGTGAGCCCGACTTACCGCATCTCCGCCATCGACATCCCGGAAGATCTGGTTTTTGCCGGGGAGGAGGTACCACAGGAAGACCCTGAGATCCTGGAGCGCATCGACCGGGAATTCCTGGTCAACACGTATTGGCAATCCAATGCCCTGTTGCTTATGAAGCGGGCACACAAGTATTTCCCGGTTATCGAACCCATCCTGGCCAAAAACGGCATCCCCGACGATTTTAAATACCTGGCGGTGGCCGAAAGCGGGCTGCAAAACGTGGTATCCCCGGCCGGGGCCGCCGGCTTCTGGCAGATAATGAAAGCCACGGGCCGCGAATACGGGCTGGAGGTGAACGACAATGTAGACGAGCGCTACCACCTGGAAAAAGCTACCGAGGCGGCCTGCAAATACCTGAAACGCTACAGGGAGAAGTACGGAAGCTGGACCCTGGCGGCCGCGGCCTACAACACGGGCACCGGCTCCATCGACAAATTCATGAATATCCAGCAGGTAGGCGACTATTACGACCTGTTGCTGGGGGAGGAGACCGGGCGCTACGTGTTTCGGATCCTGGCCATCAAGGAGATCTTGTCGCATCCTGATAAGTACGGCTATGTCGTTGAGAAGGAAGACCTGTACAACAACGTCCCCACTTTCCAGGTGGAGGTCGATACCCCCGTTGCCAATTTTGCCGATTTCGCCCGGCAGTACGAGATCAATTACAAAATCCTCAAGCGGCACAACCCCTGGCTGCGTGAACCCCACCTGAACAACGCCTCCGGCAAAAAGTACCAGATGGCCATCCCTCTGAAAGGTTATTACAAGACAGGCCCCTGAGGGAGACCCATTTGCTTAGAAACGATTTTGAAAGACCATGGATTCAGATTTACAGGAAATTGCAGGGCACTACGCTTGTGATGGGCTGTTGGATCGCATCCTGGAGGGACTCCGGCAATCTGGGGTAAACCTCCGGGAGCTCCGCCGGGAAGACCTGGGGCCGGTAGACGAATTCCACGTTCGCGGGGCTGCGGTTTCGGCCGAGCTGGCCGCCGCCCTCGACCCGGTCGGACGGCGCGTTCTGGACGTGGGGTGCGGCCTGGGCGGCCCGGCACGACTCCTGGCCGACCGTTTCGACTGCCGCGTGAGCGGTATCGACCTAAGCCCGGAATTCATCCGGGCCGCCCGGGAACTCACCCGCATGACCGGCCTGGACAAGCAAACAGACTTTTACCTGGGGAATGCCCTGGAGCTGCCCTTTGAAGCACAGACCTTCGATATCGCCTGGACCCAGCACGTCCAGATGAACATTGCCGATAAGGAGCGTTTTTACCGGGAGATGCAGCGGGTGCTGCTTCCCGGCGGCCGCCTGGCCTATTACGACCTGTTCGCAACCGGCAGGGGCCCGGTTTCTTACCCGATGCCCTGGGCCTCGACTGCCTCGCAGAGTTTCCTGGCTACCCGGCCCAAAACGCATGAATTGCTGAAAGACCTCGGTTTCAGGCTGGTCTCGCAGAAGGATGAGACGGCCGCCGGCGTTGAATTCTTCAAGCAGGTGATAGACCGGGTGCGCCGCTCGGGACCGCCCCCGGTGGGTTTGCACCTGATCATGGGGAAATCTACCCTGGAGAAACTCAGCAACCTGACGATGCACCTGGATACGGGTCTGCTGGAGCTCGAAACGGCCATTTGGGCACTGAAGTAAGGCAGTCGGCAGGACCGGAGGCGCTGCCTGGATTTTGCAGCCCGGGAAGGTAACTTGAAGTTGGGCGGGGGAGGGGTTAGCCGTTTTCAACGTACTTTCCGGCCTCCGGCAAGTACCTCACCCCGATGATCACCAGGGCAGTAGTTCGCTAAATTTTCTTCAGCTGCTGCTGCATCATCTTGACCTGCTCGCTCAGCATGTTGTTCTTGTCGAGCTTCTTGGCCTCCTGCAGCAGGGTGGTGGCTTCCCGTTTGCGGCGCTTTTGCATGGCGATTCCTGCCAGGCTCAATTTGGCCATGGCCAGGTCGTAGTCCATGTTCAGCCCCAGTTTTATCGCCTTGCGGAAGTACTTTTCGGCTTGGGTCAGGTTCTTCTGCGAGTAGATAATACCGAAGAGATAATTGTAATAGCCCTGTTGCTTGGTGGTAAGCGCTCCCTCGGGGTTCCCGATGCGGTTCAGCCATTTCTCGGTGCCGTCCAGATCCTGCTTCCGCATCCTCAGAAAGGAAAGCAATATGATTTCATTGCGGAAATAGAGGAATACGAAGATCCCGGCGAGCAGTATCAGGGAGATCCCGTTGCCGATGCCTCCCTGTACAAACTGGTAGCCGGCATAGGCTACCAGCAGGAAAGCCAGGACGATTTTGATATTCTTATTGAACATGTTTGAAGTCTATGAGGGTGTATGAAATTCGGTTACTGATACGGGTGGGAATCTTACGGGTCCCGCTTTGGGCCAGGGTCGAGATGCCTTCCGCGTCGCTTTGCACGGTCATCCGGGATATGATGCCGCTTGTGCGGTCGGTTTTGATCCGGGTATGCTGGGTGCCTTCCAGCACCATGGAAGTCCCCGACTCCTCGGTATTCATCCGTATGGCTGCCTCGCCGCTGATGAGTGCCCGATCGGGCAAGAGGCTGTCGAGGGTCCAGGTATTGGATGCCTCGAGCTTTCCCTGGAATGAGTTGTTCCAGTGGTCGCCCACCTGGACGCAGCCGGAAGGATAAAAATAGGTCAGTTGCTCGTAGCTGTCTGCCAGGGCCTGCGAGCCATATTCCCGTTCCAGGGAATGGCGGATCAGGTCTTTGGCAAAACCGTCTTCCAGCCCGGTGCTGGCAAGCATGCGCGAAACCAGGCTGTCGCCGCCCTTCACCCGCAGAATTTCACCGCGCGGGCTCAGCTCCATGCGGATGGGGGTATTGAGCAGGCTGTTGAAAAGCCGCGACTGCACGTCCGCGGGGTCCAATTCCTTAGCGCGGATATTGAGCAGTTCTCCCTGTAGGTTGCTGACAATGGTAAAGACCAGGTCTTTGAATTCAAAATCGAGGAGGTACGTGCTGTCCCGTTTTCCGACCACCTTGAATTGCAGCCGTGCGGAGATCCGGTTGGTAATCCGGTGCTCCGACCCTTCCATTTGCTGTGTGATCAGTTGCTCGGCCTGCTCCTCCACCGTAAAAAGATCGCCCAGCCTCAGGTGGTAGGCCAACACTTCCTGCTCCTGTGCACGGGCCTGGAAAAAGACCGGGGAAAGGAGTAAAAACAGCAGCGCAATACAGGATTTCAGCATGGAAAATGCCCTTTTGAAAAGCTAGTGCAAAAGTAGTAAAAACAATTCTAAAAAATATTTCTTTGCATTTGGGATTGCCAAAACTCTTCGTATATTTGCGCCCAGATTTTTAAAGGCTTTAAGCCCTGATAGGGTGAGCTGCGGATAACACCTAGAATATGAAAAGAACGTTTCAGCCCTCCAAGAGAAAGAGAAGAAATAAGCACGGGTTCCGGGAGCGTATGGCTTCCGCGAACGGCCGGAAGGTATTGGCCCGCAGAAGAGCGAAAGGACGTAAAAAAATAAGCGTATCTTCAGAGCCGAGACACAAAAAGTAATGACATACCCCATTATAAAATCTCAAGGTGTTACTCTTATGGTAACACCTTTTTTTTGTCTTATAATTTCATTAAAACCGTCGTAACATGCCCAAAAGAAAAGACATCAAATGTGTACTGATCATTGGTTCCGGACCCATAATTATCGGACAGGCCTGCGAATTCGATTATTCAGGCTCACAGGCGTTGAGGTCCCTGCGCGAAGACGGCATTAAAACGGTTTTGATCAACAGCAACCCGGCCACCATCATGACCGACCCGGCCATGGCCGACCACGTGTATTTGTTGCCGTTGAATACCAAGTCCATCGTGCAGGTGCTGAAGGATCACCCCGAAATCGATGCGGTCCTCCCGACCATGGGCGGGCAAACGGCCCTGAACCTGTGTATCGAGGCAGGGGACAAGGGGATTTGGCAAGACTTCGACATCGAGATTATCGGCGTGGATATCGACGCTATCAATATTACGGAAGACCGCGAGCAGTTCCGGGAACTCATGGAGCGCATCGGCATTCCCATGGCCCCGCAGGCAACGGCCACTTCGTTCCTTCAGGGGAAGGAGATCGCCCAGAATTTCGGCTTTCCGCTGGTTATCAGGGCCAGCTATACGCTGGGCGGCGCCGGTGCATCCATCGTCTATCGGCCCGAAGATTTTGATTCCCTGCTCAGCCGCGGGCTGGAGATTTCCCCCATCCACGAGGTAATGATCGACAAGGCCATGATGGGCTGGAAGGAATTCGAGCTCGAACTGCTGCGCGACAAGAACGACAACGTGGTCATTATCTGTACCATCGAGAACATGGACCCCATGGGCATCCACACGGGCGATTCCATCACAGTGGCCCCTGCCATGACGCTTTCAGACCGCACCTTCCAGCGCATGCGCGACATGGCCATCAAAATGATGCGGAGCATCGGGGATTTTGCCGGGGGCTGTAACGTGCAGTTTGCCGTGAGCCCCGACGAGCGCGAAGATATCATCGCCATCGAGATCAACCCGCGGGTTTCCCGCTCTTCGGCCCTGGCATCCAAGGCCACGGGCTATCCCATCGCAAAGATCGCGGCCAAACTGGCCATAGGCTATACCCTGGATGAGCTGGAAAACCAGATCACCAAATCGACATCGGCCCTGTTCGAGCCCACCCTCGATTACGTGATCGTGAAGATCCCGCGCTGGAACTTCGAGAAGTTCCCCGGCGCCCAGCGCGGCCTCGGCACGCAGATGAAGAGCGTGGGCGAGGTCATGGGCATCGGGCGCACGTTCGACGAGGCGCTCGGCAAGGCCATCGCGTCCCTCGAAGGCGGGTACCCCGACGTGACGGGGCTCGACGACGACGCGATCCGCGAGCGCATCGCGCTCCCGACGCCGGACCGCCTCGCGGCCCTGCTCGAGGGGCTCCGCCGCGGCTTCACGCCC
>DATIPV010000202.1:0-5081 GCA_035471525.1 Robiginitalea sp. | reverse complement strand
CAGATTCCCTATGAAAAAGCTACTTCTCACAGTCGCGGTGCTGTTGGCTTGCTCGGTCAGGGGCCAGCTTTTAGACTCTGTGCCCGACCCCGCCGGGGAAGAGGGAACACCCGACTTCGGACAACTCGACATGGCGGCCAGCGGGCTCCAGGACGATCGGTTGACGGTGCTTACAAAAAAAGATTCCACACAGCTGCAAGACATGGCCCTGGCGGCGCACTACGACAGTCTGTGGATGCGTGAATTGCGGCAGGCGGCAGACCGGTTTCCTGAAATGTATGAAGAAGTACAGCACGCCGGAACTTCCGACAGTTTGGCCGTCGCTCAGGCAGGGCTCGACACCGAAACCCTGAAGGAGAGGCTGGCCCTGCTGGATGAGCGCACCCCGTTCAACATCAGCTATAACCCCTCCCTGGAACGTGTGATCCGCAGCTTTCTGGTGCAAAAGCGCGACCTGATGGAGCGCATGCTCACGGCCAGCCAGTTTTATTTTCCCATGTTCGAGGAAGCGCTGGACAAGTACGATCTTCCCCTGGAAATCAAGTACCTCGCCATAGTGGAATCGGCGTTGAACCCCAGGGCCAAATCGAGGGTGGGGGCCACGGGCCTCTGGCAGTTCATGTACAGCACGGGTCGCATTTACGGCCTGGACGTGAGCAGCTATGTAGACGAGCGGAGCGATCCGATCCGGGCAACCGAAGCAGCCTGTAAGTACCTTGCGCGCCTCTACGAAATATTCGGGGATTGGGACCTGGCCCTGGCGGCTTACAATTCAGGCCCCGGGAATGTCAATAAAGCCATCCGCCGCTCCGGGGGGTATCAGAATTACTGGAATATCCGCCCCAACCTGCCCCGCGAAACCGCCGGATATGTGCCGGCATTTCAGGCGGTCATGTACATCTTCGAATTCGCTTCGGAGCATGGGCTGAACAGGACCCGGGCCGAACGCCCCTATTTTGAAACAGACACTGTTTGGGTGCGTTCTACGCTCACCTTCGATCAGATTGCGCGTTTTACGGGCGTCCCGGCAGCGGAAATCAAGATGCTCAACCCGTCTTATAAACTGGATATAATCCCGAAAGTGAGCGGAAAGCCCTATGCGCTCCGTTTGCCGAAAAGGGCCCTGGGGACCTTCGTAGCCAATGAACAGGCCATCTACGCATCTGCCCAGGAAGAAATCGCCAAACTGGAAAAGCCTTTGCCCCAGCTGGTTCAGTCAGAAGACCGGGTGCGCTACAGGGTTAAAAGCGGGGATTATCTGGGCAAAATTGCCGAGCGATACGGGGTAAGCGTTTCCCAGATCAAAAGATGGAACGGGCTGAAATCCAACGATATAAGAGTCGGACAACGACTCACTATATTCCCGCGAGGCCCTGTTGCAGCTACTGCCGAAGAAGCGCCGTCAAATGCTCAGCAGGCCACGGCCTCATCGGGGGCTCCCAGGGTCCACGTGGTTCAAAAAGGAGATTCCCTATGGACCATCTCGCGCAAATATCCGGGGATTTCAGTCGAACAATTACGGGAATGGAACGGTATTAACGGCAACAATTTGCAACCGGGCACCCGGCTGAAATTGTGCAATTGTTCTTCGTAATCAAACACCAGAATCTAATGAGAGTATTGCGGTATGCGTTGCTGGCGTTTTTGGTTTTGGCCGCCTGTGAAAAGGGCCCCAAGAAAAAGTACAAGCCCCAGTCGCTGGGAGCCTTAAACACCATAGCGGTTGTAATGGACAACAGCCTGTGGGAAGGTGCCGTAGGCGACAAAATCAGGGAGCATTTTGCCGCCCCCCAGATCGGGCTTACCTGGGACGAACCCCGGTTTAGCCTGGAGCACATGCCCCCTTCTGTCTTTACGGGCACCACCCGTCACCGCCGGGCAGTTTTGTATGTGGCCAGAGACAGCGTTACCGGCGCTCAGGTACAGGACGACCCCTATGCAACCCCCCAGAAGATGGGAGTGTTTATGGGCAGTTCCGATTCTGCCCTGATAGCCACCATAAACACGCATGCCGATCAGATTATGGACTCTATACGGGGCATGGAAATTGCAGAGGCTCAGAATCGGTTCTTTCGTTCCCTGAGCAAGGAAACCGTCTTGCCAGACAAATTTGGCGTTTCCCTGCGGCTCCCGTCGGTATATAAAGTGGGCAAGCAAGAAGACAATTTTGTCTGGATAGACCGGGAAATCCAGAAAGGCAGCATGAATATCGTAGCCTACGAGATGCCGGGGAACAGCTTTAACAACGACTCTGCTTTGGTGGGCGATATCGTCAGGATGAGGGATTCAATAGGCCAGCGCTTTATTCCCGGGCCGGATGTTCCCGACAAAATCACGTATATGGGAACCGAAAAGGCATTTGCCCCATCCGTTTTCCACACCCGAATCGCGGGCATGGAAGCCATCGAGGTAAGAGGGATATGGGAGGTTGTCAACTATCCTATGGCGGGCCCTTTTCTGACTTATATAATCAGCGATCCGGCCCGAAACCGCAAAATGGTACTGGAAGGGTTTACATTTGCCCCGGCCACCAACAAGCGCGATTATATGTTTGAACTGGAAGCCATTCTGAAGACGGTTGTTTTTCAGGAATAGGCTGTAATTCCGGGCCCGAGGTGCAACAAAATAGAAAGCCCCGCTTTTGGCGGGGCTTTGTATGTCTGTTCGGGCGGGGTGTTTTATATCAGTCGAACGCGTATCCCGTGGAAACGCGGAAAACGAATGCGTAGAGGGTTACAACCCACAAGGCGAAGCAAAACCAGGAAAAGGCTTTAAAATAGCGCCTCAGCATCAGATTCGTCCAGTTCCTGAAAGCCTCCAGGTAGAGTTCTTTTACGAGTAGAATTTTTTCCATAGTGGTTCATTTTGGATTAAGGATTAATGCAAAGATGATCGCTCAGCTTGAAAATTCCTGAAGAATCGGATGAAACACCGGAATTTTAGCCCTAGCAATATGAGGTATTGCCGGCTACCGTTAAACGGCGCGGAAATCCGCTTAACGACCACGGGAGGTTTACCGGCAAACGGTACCAGCCCACAAAAAAAAACCAGAAGAGCAGGGTAAAAATGAGTCCGAATGTTCCTTCGGGGAAGAGGGATTACATGTTTACGATAATGAATTCGGACCTCCGGTTGAGCTGATGCATTTCTTCCGTACACCTTATGCTGCCGTCGCACCCATTCAGCAGGCGATCCTCTCCATATCCGACAGCGCTCTGAATGCGTCGGGGATCAATGCCTTTTCCGATGAGGTACTCGCGGGTAGACCTGGCCCGGCGGTCCGAAAGGTATTTGTTGTAGGCGCGTTTCCCCCGGGAGTCGGTATGCGATTCGATGGCAATTACCATGGTCGGGTATTCGTTCATCACTTCAACCAGCTTGTCGAGTTCGAGAGCGGCATCCGGGCGGATGGCGTGTTTGTCGAAATCGAAATGGATCATTTCCGTTTTCAGCTTTCGGATACCGGCCTCGACCACCATCATTTCCTGCAGTTTTCGCAGTGGAATTTCCATGGATATCAGCTCATTATCTCTGGTTTCCGCATCGTGGGTTTCCTGAAAATAGGCGTCTTTTTCGAATGAAATCTTGTATTTGGTCGTGCTCTCCAGATCTTCGAACACAAAACTGCCGTCCGAACCGGAAGTCACTTCCTTGAGCTTGCGGTTGTTTTCATCCAGCAAGACCACCAGGGCCTCTGGAATGGTTTCTCCGGTTATCAGGTCGGTAATAACCCCGGCAATGGCATTTTCGTTTGCCTCTTCTGGCAGCAGGCGCTGAAAGGAATAGATATCGTCGTCTCCCTTTCCGCCCCTGCGGTTAGAGGCGAAGTAGCCTTTCTGGGTTTCTTCGTCCACGATGTAGGAGAAATCGTCTTTGTTGCTGTTAATGGGTTTTCCCATGTTGAGAACCTCTCCGAACCCGGTTTCAGGGTCTATGGAAACCTCAAAAACATCCAGCCCGCCCAAACCGAGATGTCCGTTGGAGGAAAAATACAGCTTCTGCTTGTTCACAAAGGGAAACATCTCTTTCCCCTCCGTATTGATTTCAGGCCCCAGGTTGCGGGGGGAGGAGAAACTTCCGTCGCCGAAAACATCAACGACGAAAATATCGGTGTCCCCGATACTGCCGGGCATGTCGGAGACAAAATACAATTGTTTTCCATCGGGACTCATGGCCGGGTGCCCGGTCGAGTAATCTTCCCCATTGAACGGGAGCTCCGTGGCATCAGACCATTGTCCGTTCCGTTTTTGCGACATGTACAGCTTCAGGTGATTTACCCCCCGTTTATCGCGCCTGAGCTTTTTCCCGTAATTATTGCGGGTAAAATACATGGTTTGGCGATCTGGCGAAAAGGTCACCGCCGCCTCGTGATATTTGGTGTTTATGGATTTGGAGAACTTAACAGCCCCCCGAAGCTCCTCGGACTGCTCGTTCATCTTGGCAACGTAGAGGTCCAGGTATGGCTGGTCGTTCCATTTATACTTGCGGGCACGAAAAAAGGAAGAATCCACCGCCGAGGCGTATACCACCTGGTTGTTTTCGTAGAACATGGGGGCAAAATCGGAATACTTGGAATTGATTTCCAGATTCTTAACCCCAAAGGTTTCCGCTGCGTTCAAGATGTCGTCAAGAGCCATCTCCCGATACTGCAGCTCGTCCCTGGAGGGGCGCGACGGCGATTGCTTCAATTTGTTTTCATAGAGCCTCATAAAGCGCTTGGCACGGGCGTATTTGCCATTTCCCTTCAGGGCGTGCGCGTAGCGGAACAGGTAGTCGGCCGTCATGTTTTCCGGGCTTGCTTCGTACAGCTGCTCATACCAGTAATAGGCGCGCTCCATGTTGGTGTTGAAATAATGGGCGTCGCCCACGCGCTCCATTACGCGCGGGGTGCGGTACTCCGGATGGCGTTCGATGGCCTCCTCGTATAAGCGGGCGGCTTCTGAATACCACATTTTGTTAAAATACAGGTCTGCCTTTCGGAGCAGCATATCCGTGTCGCTGCCGGGGCTAAATGCCGGGGCCTCTTGTCTCTCGGCAAATTCTTGTGGCTCAGGGATCTCCTGGTCCTCAAGGGCCGAAGA
>DATIPV010000201.1:0-3052 GCA_035471525.1 Robiginitalea sp. | reverse complement strand
GCCAACAAGTCCGAATTGATAGGTAGCTTTCTGAAGCATAAAAAATGGTTATCGGAAACCAGCCATTTACCAGCGTTTTCCCCAGAGGTGTTGGAAGTATTTCATTTACGCGCATCCAAAAATAGGTGAAATAATCCATTTAGTTCTCCTGAAGGCGTTTCCCCGGGAAATCAGGTAACTCACCTGATAAACCATCCTGCTTTTTGCGTAAATTCGCGGTAGCACGGACTTATGGAAATAGCCGTATTTGATACCCCCGAGGCCGGGGCCGAAGCCCTTGCCGAACAAATGGCCGAATGGGGGCGTGAAGGGAGCCTCGAGCACCTGGCCCTCTCGGGGGGCAGCAGCCCGGGGGCGCTCTTCGATTTGCTGGCCGAGGATTACTGGTACCGACTGCCCTGGAAAGACATGCATTTTTATTGGGGGGACGAGCGATGCGTACCCCCCGGCAGCTCAGAGAGCAACTACGGGATGGCCAGCAGCCGGTTGTTCGCTCATCTCGCCGTGCCGCAGGGCCATATCCACCGCATTCAGGGCGAGGCAGACCCTGCCTTGGAAGCCCGGCGTTATGCGGAGCAGCTGCAGAACCTGTTACCGGCCGAAAACGGGTTGCCTCGCTTTGACCTGATACTCCTGGGTATGGGCACAGACGGGCACACAGCCTCGGTTTTTCCGCACCAGGCGGCCCTCTGGAATTCCACAGCCCTATGTGAAGTGGCCACACACCCCGAATCCGGGCAAAAACGCATAACCCTTACAGGGTCGATTATCAATAATGCGGCCCGGGTTGTTTTTCTGGTGAACGGAAAAGCCAAGGCTGCCCTGGTAAAAGAGATCCTGGAAGGCAGTCCGAACGCCTCAAACTACCCGGCCTCGCTGGTCAGGCCAAAAGACGGGCGACTCCTTTGGATGCTCGACCGCGATGCGGCCTCCCAGCTATCTTAACCGTACGTCTCAGCGTCTGTAATGGGGCGAATCTTCCAGTTCCACGCTGGTGATGAAGTATTTCGTGTCGCCCAGCCATGGGAAGGTGGCGTAGCGCTCCATGTAGCGCAGCTTTACATAGCGGCCCTGGTATGCATCCAGGTCGCGGAGCACCTGCTCTTCGCGGTCCAGCACCGAAAAGGAAAATATCTGCGCCCCTGATATGCCCTGGCTTATTTCCCCTTCCCAGGTTTTGATTAGCACGCCCTTGTGACTTATTTTGATCAGTTCCCCCGAACGCGTCCCCTCGCTGTAGGGCACGTAGTAAATGAAAGCATAGCTGGCGGCCAGCAGCAGCACAATTATGGCCAGGCTTGCATAAAGCGCTTTTCTCACAATTTACCTGTTTAAGGGTTCGCCCGGGTTTTCCTCCCACTCGGCCTCCTCCTGGTCCCGGGCATCGCTGGCCCGTTTCAGCAGGGGTTCGGGGATCGATTTCTTCGCCTTGGCACCCATTTTCTTCAATTTTTCGATACTGGTCAGAATATTGCCGCGCCCTTCGACCAGTTTGTTCATGGCGCCCCGGTATTCCTCTTTCGCCTCGTCCATCTTCTTGCCCACCCGGGTGAGGTCGCCTACAAAGCCCTCGAATTTATCGTACAGGGCGCCCGCCTGACGGGCGATCTCGACGGCGTTCCGCCGCTGTTTTTCATTGCTCCACATGCTGTCGATGGTCCGCAGGGTGGCCAGCAGGGTAGAGGGGGTCACAATTACGATGTTTCGCTCAAAGGCCTTGTTGTACAGTTCGTTGTCGGCGTTGATGGCAATGGAGAAGGCGGTTTCTATGGGGACGAACATGAGCACGAAATCGGGGCTTTCCATTTCGTACAGGTCTTCGTATTTCTTGGCCGAGAGCTGCTCCACATGCCGCCGGAGCGAATTTACGTGTTCCTTCAGGAAGGCTTCCCGCTGGCTTTCCTCGGCATTCACATAGCGCTCGTAATCGGTCAGGGAAACCTTGGAATCCACGATCATCTTGTTCCCGTTGGGCAGGTTAATGATCACGTCGGGCATTACCCGGCTCCCGTCTTCGCGCGTAAAGCTCTGCTGTACCGAATACTCCCGGTCTTTTTCCAGCCCCGATTTTTCCAGTACGCGCTCCAGGACCAGCTCGCCCCAGTTCCCCTGCATCTTGCTGTCGCCCTTCAGGGCCCGGGTCAGGTTCTCGGCTTCCTGGGTAATGCGCAGGTTCTGGTTCTGCAGGTTCAGCAGTTGTTCTTTCAAAGTGGCATTCTGGCGGATGCTTTCTTTATGGGTCAGATCGACCTTCTGCTCGAACAGCTGGATGCGCTCCTGAAGGGGCACCAGGATATTTTTGATATTCTTCTGGTTCTGTTCGGTGAATTTGACGCTTTTCTCCTCCAGGATCTTGTTGGCCAGGTTCTCGAATTCCACGGCAAAGGCCTGCTGCAGCTCTTCCAGCTGCTTTTTCTGCTCCTGCTGCTTCTCCTGCAGGTTGGCTATTTCGGATTCGCGCCGCACCAGTTCCAGCCCCATGCGTTCCCGCTCCTGTTGCAGGGCCTGGTTCTGTCCACGGGCGGCCTGCAGCTCGGTTCCCAGTGCCTCCAGGTTGCGGCCCAGCTGCCGCTCGCGCTCTTCCAGGGCACTGCGGGCAGACTGTATCTTGAGCCGGTGGATGTAGGCCCCCAGCAGGTATCCCCCCGCGAGGAAAACAACGGCCAGGGCCGCGTAGGTCCATAGTTCGTTCATACGGCTTTGCTCTTTGCGTAAAGATAGGAAGAAGCGTGCATTCGGGAAGCAGCCGCCCCCATTACTTATTAACCTGAAAGCGACCGATGCCCGGATCGAACCTTATGGTGTCTTCCGGGAAGAGGCTGCCGAAGGCCCCGGCTTCGATCAGTTCGCAGGGCGACCCGAAGGAAGATCCCTTTTCGCGCAGCACCAGGAGGTAGTCGCAGAGCTGGATGGCCAGGTCTATCTCGTGGGTGGTAAAAACAATGGTTTTTCCCGTCTCGTGCGCAATATTCTGCAGTCCCTTCAGGATTTTGACCTTGTGGTAGAGGTCCAGGTGAGTGGTGGGCTCGTCCAGCAGCATCAGGAAGGTGTC
>DATIPV010000200.1:0-3547 GCA_035471525.1 Robiginitalea sp. | reverse complement strand
AGCATGTATTTGCCGTACTTGGCAAAGCTGAAGATGGTAATCCCGTAGATGAAAACCAGAAAGGCGAACATCAGGTAGCCGTTGTACTTGTTATCCTCGGAGTTGGCTATTTCCGAACGCCCTGCCTTAGCCTTGATTTGCGACAATTCGAAGATCTTGGTCATCTGCCAGATGGCGATGGCTATCAGGACTAAAACAGTGATCGTCATTAATGCTGTCATTGTTGGATCGGATATAATTGGCTAATTCTTCTTCTAATAGTGAAACTGTCGGCTCTCTTCGATGAAAGGGTTCCGGGTGGGTTGCAGCGGCGCCTTGGTCAGGGCCCGGAAGACCCAGAATATGAAGGCTCCCGCAAAGAAAAGGATGCCCCCGATCTCCGGGATGCCGATGTACCACTGGTCCCCGACGGTGGCGGGGGTAATCATCATGTAAACGTCCAGGTAATGCCCCGCGAGCACCACGATCCCGGTCATGACCACAAACCAGTTCACCCGCTTGTAGTCGCTGTTCATAAGCACCAGCAGGGGGAAGATGAAATTCATCACCAGCAGGGTAAAGAACGGCAGTTTGAATCCTTCGATCCGGGTAACGAAATAGGTTACCTCCTCCGGAATATCGGCGTACCAGATAAGCATGAACTGGCTGAACCACAGGTACGTCCAGAAGATGCTGATCCCGAACATGAACTTCGCCAGGTCGTGAATGTGGCTGTTGTTCACGTCGGGCAGATACCCCTGCGATTTCAGGTAGATGGTCACCATGGCGATGGTAGTAATCCCCGACACGAACATGCTGGCAAAAACATACCAGCCGAACAGGGTGCTGAACCAGTGCGGATCAACGCTCATAATCCAGTCCCACGACATCATGGATTCGGTTACCAGGTAAAAGACCAGGAAAGCCGCAGACCACCTGAAATTCTTCTTGAAATGGGTATGGTTGTCGGAGGCGTCCTGAGCCAGGGAGAGCCTCCTGGATATCTCGCGGTAGCCGATCCAGCCCCCCAGGAAAATGGCGGCGCGCACCAGGAAGAATACCGGGTTCAGGTACCCTGCTTTGCCCTGCAGCAATTCGTCATGAGCCACGGTTTCCGGATCCATCCACACAAAGAGGTGGTTCATGTGCATCACGGAAAGGACCAGGATCGCAAAGATGACGATGCCCCCCGGAACCAGGTAGGCCGTAATGGCTTCCATTACCCGGAAGAGCAGGGGCGACCAGCCGGCTTGCGATGCCCGCTGTATGGCGTAAAAAGCCAGGGTGCCCAGCGACAGCATAAAGAAAAAGAAGGCGGCTATATAAATAGCTGCCCAGGGCCGGTTCTGCAACTGGTGCAGCAGGTGCTGGTCGTGGTCTGACCCATGGGCCTCGTCGGCATGGGCGGTAGTATCGTGCTCTGCAGCGGCGGCCTCCTCGTGGCCTCCACCATGCCCGTCAGCCTGGGCAGCTGCTACCATGGCCTTGGCCTCGGCAACCGTTGCGGGGGCAGAGACGAATCCAATTCCCATTCCCAGCAGCCCGAGGGCCATCAGGATCAGGGATCCTATCTTTAATTTATTCGAGAAGGTGTACATCTGCAATGCGCTGTTATTTTGTTAAGTCTGCTTTGAGTTTCATGACGTATTCGGATACCTGCCAGCGCTCCGTTTCATCGAGCTGGTTGGCGTAGGATCCCATGGCGTTCTGCCCGTAGTAGATTACGTGATAGGCGCTTCCCACGCTGATGTTGCGACCGGCATCGGCATAGGTGGGAACCCCGAGAATCTTCTCTCGCTTGACCAGGTTGCCCTGCCCGTCTCCCCGGTTTCCATGGCAGATGGCACAATAGATGCCGTATAGCTCTGCGCCCTTGGCCAGGTTTTCGTCCATGGCCAGGGAATCGAGCGGGCTGCTCATGCTGCGGGAGAGTTCCTTGCCCTCCGGCGTATTGGCAAACCGGTAGGGTTTTTTGCCCCTGGCGATGGTATGATCGGCCGGCAGCAGGGCTGCGGAACCGTCGGGGAGCCATTCCACCTTCTGATAGGTTTCATAGCCCACCGGTTCATACATATTGGGCATGAACTGGTAATTGGGCTGCTTGGTGTCCTGGCAGGACGACACCCCAAGGACGGCGGCCCCAAGCAATGCGATAACAAGCGGTTTCTTCATCATTCCCTGTTACTTTTCTACGGTGTTGATTTCCACGGCGCCGGTCTCCCGGAGCAGGTCGGTCAGTTCGGCTGCGTCCCCGTGTACTTCAATTTCCATGATAAAATGATCGTCCGTGCTGCGCACGTCCGGGTTTTCGGCTTTTTTGAAGGGCCACAGGCGGCTGCGCAGATAAAAGGTGATCACCATCAGGTGGGCCGCGAAAAACACGGTCATTTCAAACATGACCGGAACAAAGGCCGGCATATTCTGCAGATAGCTGAAGCTGGGCTTGCCCCCGATATCCTGCGGCCAGTCCTTAATCATGATGAAGTTCATCATCACGATGGAAACCACAAGGCCGGTAAGGCCGTATAGGAAGGAGGTGATGGCGATGCGGGTAGGCGCCAGCCCCATGGCCTTGTCCAGGCCGTGGACCGGAAAGGGGCAATACACTTCCTCGATATGATGCCTGGCGGCCTTCACCTTCTTGACCGCGTGCATGAGCACGTCGTCGTCGTCGTAAAATGCCCGAATAACTTTAGATGCCATCTGTGCTATTTATTTTTTGTTTGATTTACCGGACTTGGTGCCGGCAGATTTGCTTTTCGCCGGGGCCGGCCCGCTCTTGATCTCATAGAGGGGCTTGCCGGCATCGCGCAATTTCTTGAACCGCTCTCCTGAAGATTTCAGGATGGTTTTCACCTCGGCCTGCGCGATTACCGGGAAGGTCCGGGCATAGAGCAGGAACAGGACAAAGAAGAACCCGACGGTGCCGATAAAGATCCCGATATCGACGAAGGTCGGCGAGAACATGGTCCAGGAAGAAGGCAGGTAGTCGCGGTGCAGCGAAGTAACGATGATCACGAAGCGCTCGAACCACATCCCGACGTTCACTACAATGGATATAATGAACGACACCACGATGCTGGTGCGGATCTTCTTGAACCACATGATTTGAGGGGAAACCACGTTACAGGTCATCATCAGCGTGTAGGCCCACCAGTAAGGCCCTGTGGCCCGGTTCAGGAAGGCGTATTGCTCGTATTCCACCCCGGAGTACCAGGCGATGAACAGCTCCGTGATATAGGCACAGCCCACAATGGAGCCGGTTATCATAATAATGATGTTCATCAGCTCGATATGCTGAACGG
This sequence comes from Robiginitalea sp., assembly GCA_035471525.1. Lineage (GTDB taxonomy): Bacteria > Bacteroidota > Bacteroidia > Flavobacteriales > Flavobacteriaceae > Robiginitalea. The sequence continues at coordinate 263 of DATIPV010000200.1, read as the reverse complement.
TGATATACGCTTCCAGGTGGCTCACCTTCCGCATGATGATCAGCAGGGTTTGCACCATCGCAAAGCCCGAAAAGATGGCCCCGGCAACGAAGTAGGGCGGGAAGATGGTGGTGTGCCAGCCCGGGATCACCGAGGTGGCGAAGTCGAAGGATACGATGGTGTGAACCGAAAGTACCAGAGGCGTAGCCAGGCCGGCCAGCACCAGGGAGACTTCCTCGAAACGCTGCCAGTCCTTGGCCCGTCCGGTCCAGCCAAAGCTCACC
>DATIPV010000199.1:0-2768 GCA_035471525.1 Robiginitalea sp. | reverse complement strand
AAAAGAAATGCCGGCTGCATAGGGCACCTGCTTTTCTTCGTCGTCTTCCCCATAATTCCGGGTACGGGTCAGGTAATCGGGTATTTCGTCGTCTCCCAGGTAGTCGTCGAGGTTTATGTCTTCCGCGTCGATGTGTTCGCTGTCGTCTTCCGCCTCGAAGGCATCCTGATACTCATCTTCTGCCCCGGCCAAATCTTCCTTGCCGGTATCCAGCGCCGGGTTCTCCTCCAATTCCTGTTTGATCCGCTGTTCAAAAGCCTGGGTAGGCAGCTGGATCAGCTTCATGAGCTGAATCTGCTGCGGCGACAGCTTCTGGGAGAGCTTAAGTTGGAGGTGTTGTTTCAGCATCTTTCACTACTGGCCCACAGGGCCGGAAGATTTGCCTTTAAAAGTACGCAATTCGGCTTAAAATTCGGCGTTCTGGGGCGTGCGCGGAAACGGAATCACGTCGCGGATATTCCCCATGCCCGTGGCGAATTGCACCAATCGCTCGAAACCGAGACCAAAGCCGCTGTGTACGGCCGTGCCGAACCGGCGAAGGTCGAGGTACCACCAGAGTTCCTTTTCATCGACCCCCAGCTGCTTCATTTTTTGCTGGAGTACCTCCAGGCGTTCTTCCCGTTGCGAACCCCCTACGATCTCGCCAATACCGGGAAAGAGGATGTCCATGGCCCGCACGGTTTTGCCGTCTTCGTTCAGGCGCATGTAAAAGGCCTTGATCTCGGCCGGGTAGTTAAAGAGGATTACGGGGCTCTCAAAGTGTTTTTCCACCAGGTAGCGCTCGTGCTCGCTCTGCAGGTCGGTGCCCCAGCCCTCGATGAGGTACTGGAATTTCTTTTTCCGGTTCGGGGCGCTTTGTTTCAGGATATCGATGGCCTCCGTGTAGGTAACCCGCCGGAAGGGCTGGTCGGTTACAAAGCGGAGCTTGTCGGTGAGCTTCATAGAAGAGCGCTCGGCCTGGGGTTTGGTCTTTTCCTCGTCCAGCAGGCGGTTTTCCAAAAATTCCAGGTCTTCCCTGCAGTTTTCCAGAATGTAGCGCAGCACTTCCTGTATGAAGTCCTCGGCCAGGTCCATGTTGGCATCGAGGTCGTAAAAAGCCATTTCGGGCTCGATCATCCAGAATTCGGCCAGGTGGCGCGAGGTGTTCGAATTCTCGGCCCGGAAGGTGGGGCCGAAGGTGTAGACCTTCCCCAGTGCCATGGCGTAGGCCTCGGCTTCCAGTTGTCCGGATACCGTAAGGTTGGTTTCCTTGCCGAAGAAATCTTCTTTAAAGTTTACCTGGCCTTCGGGGGTAAGCGGCGGGTTTTTGGCGTCGAGGGTGCTAACACGGAACATCTCGCCGGCCCCTTCCGCATCGGTGCCGGTAATGATCGGGGCGTGGAAGTAGTAAAATCCCCGGGTGGTGAAATACTGGTGCACGGCAAATGCCAGGGCCGATCGCACCCGCATTACGGCGCCGAAGGTATTGGTGCGGATACGCAGGTGGGCCTGCTCCCGCAGGAATTCCATGGAGTGCTTTTTGGGTTGGATGGGGTATTTCTCGGCGTCTGAATCGCCCAGCACTTCCAATTCCTTTACCTGGACCTCCAGGGACTGCCCGCGGCCCTGGCTTTCGACCAGGGTGCCGGTGACCCGCAGGGCGGCACCGGTGTTGATGCGCCTGAGCGTATCTTCGCCCATCTGTTCAAAATCGACCACGCATTGCAGGTTATTCAGGGTAGACCCGTCGTTCAGCGCTATAAAGCGGTTGGAGCGGAAGGTGCGGACCCATCCGTATACGGTTACGTCCTGCAAAAGCCTGGGTTCTTTCAGAAGGGAAGCAATGCTCGTCATAGTGTCGGCTTGAAAGGAATGTTTTTCAGGAGGCAAAGATACGTTTTTGGCGCGTAAAGAGGGAGCAAAAACGGCCCCTACTCCAGGGGAATCCCAGACTATGCCTCTGTTTCGCCTTCGGTCAGGATATCGATCTGGGGCTCTTTGAGCACTTCTTTGTTGGCGATATTGCGCTCCAGCGACAGCAAGAGGGACGGGAGCAAAATCAGGTTGGACAGCATGGCGAACAGGAGCGTGGCCGAAACCAGGGCACCCAGGGCTACCGTTCCTCCGAAACTCGAAATGGTGAAAACCGAAAAACCGAAGAACAGAACGATGGAGGTATAAAACATGCTCACCCCGGTTTCGCGCAGCGAAGCGTACACCGATTGCCTGATCCGCCAGTTGTGGGTAGCCAGTTCCTGCCTGTATTTAGCCAGGAAGTGGATGGTGTCGTCTACCGAAATGCCGAAGGCGATGCTGAAGATCAGGATGGTGGAAGGTTTGATGGGAACCCCCAGGTAGCCCATTACCCCGGCGGTGATCACCAGGGGAAGCAGGTTGGGGACCAGGGAGATGACGATCATCCGGAACGAGCGAAACAGGTAGGCCATAAGCAGGGCAATCAGGCCGATGGCCAGGGCAAGCGACAATACCAGGTTTAACACCAGGTACTTGGTGCCTTTCAGGAAAAGCAGGGCCTTCCCGGTCAGGAACACGTCGTAGCGCTCCGCAGGAAATATCTTTTCGATTTCCTCGAGCAGCTCCGCTTCGATTTTCTCCATGCGCTCGGTGGGCATGTCGCGCATGTAGGTGGTAATGCGGGCTACCTGCCCGGCGGAGTCTACGAAACCGCTCAGCAATTGCGAGTCTCCATCCGATTTGCGGGCCAGGTCGAGGATAAAGGTGCTCTCCTGGCTGGTGGGCAGCTGGTAGTATTTTGGCAGGCCGTTGTA
>DATIPV010000198.1:0-6056 GCA_035471525.1 Robiginitalea sp. | reverse complement strand
GGGGTGCCAGGCTCCACGGATGCCGAATCACACAGGCTCGAAACCTTTGCGGCCTTTGAAAAGTACCGCGTAGAGAAGGCCATGGTGAGCGGCAATCCCGAAAGCGTGGAAATATGGGCGTCAGAAGATTCGGAACAGGTTGTTATCAAGGGTATCTTGATGTACCACCCCGATGACTATGGCATGGATACCCTGCGGTTCGAGCAATTGGTGCGCGACGGAAAGATCGAGGTATTCGGGGAGCTGGGCCCCTATTACAGCGGCACCACTTTGAGCGATGCGGTGTGGCAGCCTTACCTGAGGATCTGCGAGAAATATGACATCCCGGTGGCCGTCCATACCGGGGGCGGCGACCCCGGGGGCGTTTATTCCTGGGCCCCAAAGGCCCGGCTGGCCCTGGGCGACCCCTACCTGATCGAAGATGTGCTGGTGCGCTATCCGAGGCTGCGGGTCTACCTCATGCACGCCGGGGGGGAAGACTGGCCCGAGCACGCCCTGCGCATGATGGCCTACTATCCGCAGCTGTACCTCGACCTGGGCGTGATGCTCTGGGTGGAACCCAACACCCAGCGGTATACCGCCGAACTCCTTCGCAACATCAGGGAAGCCGGGTATCTCGACCGAGTCATGTTCGGCTCTGACCAGATGATCTGGCCCTACGCCATCGGCAAATCGATCGATTTCCTGAACAGCCTCGATTTTCTTACCGAAGATGAGAAAGCGGGCATTTTTTACGGGAACGCAGAGCGTTTTCTGCGTCTGGCCCCGTCGTCCCTGAAAAACAAATAATCCGCCTTATGAAAAAAGTTATCTCATTTTGCCTGTCGGTGTTGCTGGGGGCCTCGTTGGCTGCCCAGAAACCCCGCGCTCGCGACCTGGGCGTTCCCTTCGAGGGTACCCCGGGCCCGTGGAATGCCATCACCGACGTTAAAGGTGTTGAGGTCGGCTACAGCACGATCATTTCAGGCTCGGGTCAAAATGTCGCGGGAAAAGGACCGGTGCGCACCGGGGTAACCGCCCTCTTCCCACGGGGGAAGGCCCGGAAATTCAGCCCTGTCTATGCCAACTGGTACAGCCTGAACGGGAACGGGGAAATGACCGGCACCACCTGGGTAACCGAATCGGGCTTTCTGGAAACCCCGGTAATGATCACCAACACCAACAGCGTGGGCGTGGTGCGCGATGCGGTGCTCAAGTGGTATGTCGACACCGACTGGTACCGGGGCGGAAACTGGTGGTATACCTATCCGGTGGTAGCCGAAACCTACGATGGTTTCCTGAACGATATTTACGGTTTCCACGTAACGGAAGACCACGTGCGGGAGGCCATCGCCAGGGCCGCCTCGGGCCCATTGGCCGAGGGCAATGTCGGGGGTGGCACCGGCATGATGTGCCTGGGGTTCAAAGGGGGTACCGGCACCGCTTCGCGCCTGGTAAGCTATCAGGATACCACCTACACCCTGGGGGTTCTCGTGCAGTCGAATTTCGGTTCGAAACGCAACCTTACCGTGGCAGGTGTGCCGGTGGGTATGGAACTGAAGGATACCTTGAATTACGTATTCAACGCCCCGCCCCAGTCGCGCAGGCAGGAAGGCGACGGTTCCATTATCGTGATCGTGGCCACCGATGCCCCCCTCTTGCCCCACCAGCTTAAACGGCTGGCCCAACGTGTGCCCCTGGGCATTGGGATCGTCGGGGGCCGCGGCTCGAATGGCTCCGGAGATATCTTCCTGGCCTTTTCGACGGCGAATGAAAGTGCATTTAACCGGGAAGTAAACACCCTGGTGGAAACGCTGTCCAACGACCAGATCACACCCCTTCTGGAGGCAACAGTACAGGCCGTGGAGGAAGCCATCATCAATGCCATGGTGGCTGCTGAGACGATGGAAGGGAACAATGGCAACAAGGCGTTTGCCCTGCCCCACGACCTGCTGAAAGAAACCCTGAAAAAATACAACCGCCTGAAACAATAGCCTGTTATGCCTGCCAAGTTCCGGTTTCCCTTCGCCCTTGTCCCGATTGCCCAGCTGGCCTCGGCCGTGCTGGCCCTCACCGTTGGGGGCTTCCTGTTCCAGTCGGGTTCGGCCGGCCTTGGCGCCCTGGCCATCCTGTGGCTCATGGGCGGGAAAGGCTTCCGAAGGGCAGACCTCTGGATGGCAATCGCGGCTTTCGCCTTCTCGATCGTGGGGGATTATTTCCTGTCGAACCGGGGCGGCGACCCCCTGATGTTCGTATACGGCATCGGCTTTTTCTTTGTGGCCCACCTCGGCTACCTCGGCTACGCTTTGTGCCACGGCAGACTCGACCTGAAGGTGACAGCCCTGTTCTGCACGGGCTACCTGATCTTCTTTTTTACCTCCCTGTACGGGGGTATTTCGGACCCGGTGCTGATGTGGGCAGCCCTGGCCTACCTGTTCGTCTCCTGTTTTTCCATGGGGGCTGCCTGGGGAATATCGCCTGCCGGGAACTCCCGGAATTTGTATCTGATGGGCATTGGCCTGATCCTGTTCTCCGACACCCTGATCGCTTTCCGGGAATTTATGGCGTACACCGCTTGGGACTTCCTGATTCTGCCCACCTATTACCTGGCGCACCTGTTGGTTACCTGGGCCGTCTGGGAAGGGGTGCGCCCCGGGCCGACAGGGGAAAGACGGCAGCCTGTCTAAGGGCCGGGCCGGCAGGGCTGTGCAGCTATTCGGAAAGGCCCCCTTGTGCAATCAAGACCTAATTGCGTACCTTTTGAACCACAACCCATTCAAGATCCCCTTATGAAACGCCCATTCTGGCTCCTGATTTCCGGATTATGCTTCTTTATGGCCCTGAGCTGCAGCACGGAAAAGGAAACACCCTCCCAGCGACCGAACATTGTCTTTATAATGGCCGACGACCACGCCTACCAGGCCATCTCGGCCTACGGCAGCCAGCTGATCCAGACCCCGAACATCGACCGTCTGGCGCGGATGGGCATGCTGTTCACGAACGCCAGCGTGACCAATTCGATCTGCGCCCCGTCGCGGGCCACCATCCTTACCGGGAAGCACTCCCACATCAACGGGAAGATCGACAACCACTTCCCGTTCGACACCACCAACGTAACCTTTCCGCAGCTTTTGCAGAAGGCCGGCTACCAGACCGCCATGTTTGGCAAGCTCCACTTCGGGAACAACCCCAAGGGGTTTGACCAGTTCAAGATTTTGCCGGGGCAGGGGGCCTATTACAACCCGGAATTCATCACTAAAAACGAGGGGAACATTACCGTGCCGGGCTATGTGACCGACATTGTAACCGATATGACCCTGGACTGGCTGGAAAAGGAGCGCAACCCCGACCAGCCCTTTTTGCTCATGTACCTGCACAAGGCGCCGCACCGCTCCTGGCTGATGGCCGGCCGCCACATGGAGGATTTCACCAGCCGTACCTTTCCGGAGCCCGCCACCCTCTTCGACGATTACGAAAGCCGCCCGGCCGCTGCAGAGGCTGAGATGAGCGTGCGCCGGCACATGAGCTGGTCGGGCGACAACAAGATTTCGCCCCAGACCATGCAGGAGATGGGCCTGGAACAGATCGGCATCGACACGCTGCGCTACAATTTCAGCGTGGGCCGGATGGATTCCACCCAGCGGGCCACCTTCGACAAGTACTACGGCCCCATCAACGAGGCCTTCAAGGCTGCCTATCCCGATATGACCGAGGAGCAGATCATGAAATGGAAGTACCAGCGGTACCTGCAGGACTACCTCGGCACCATACAGGCCGTCGATGAGAATGTAGGGCGGCTGCTCGACTACCTGGAGGCCAACAACCTGATGGAAAACACCCTTATCGTCTACACCTCCGACCAGGGATTCTACCTGGGCGAACACGGCTGGTTCGACAAGCGCTTTGTCTACGACGAGTCGTTCAGGACCCCCCTGCTGGTGGCCTGGCCCGGGCAAGTGGCGCCCGGGAGCACCTCGGATGAAATGGTGCAGAACCTGGATTTCGCCCAGACCTTCCTCGACGCGGCCGGGGTACCCCAGCCCGGCGACATGCAGGGCGAGAGCCTGTTGCCCGTGCTGACCGGCACGCTGGAAGACTGGAACCGGGAAGCCGTCTACTATCATTACTACGAATACCCGGCCGAACATATGGTGAACCGCCACTATGCCATCGTTACCAAGGACTACAAGCTAATCCACTACTATTTTGACCTCGACTACTGGGAGCTGATCGACCGCAGGAAGGACCCGCAGGAACTGCGCAACGTGTACGACGACCCGGCCTATGCCGAAGTCAGGGAACGCCTGCACCGGGAGTTGGAGCAGATCCGCGAGAAATACGGCGACAGCGACTCCCTGAACCTGAAATACATCGACGTTTTCCTGGACGATGTCGAACAGCGCGGCATTTACGGGGTAAACCAGGCCAGGCTCCGGGAGATTCTCGACAAGCGCAGCAAAGACTAGCCTGCAAACAGGAATCTGAGTTATCCGTACCAGCAAGATGAAGACCTTCGGAAAACTTCGCCGCCAAGAGATCGCCGGTCGCCCCCTGCGAAAATATTTCCTGTACGCCCTGGGGGAAATCGCCCTGATCGTTGTGGGTATTCTGATCGCCCTGCGCATCGATACCTGGAACCAACAGCAAAAAGATGCGGTAACCGAGCAGAAAATTCTGGCGCAGCTCGAGACGGAATACGAGCGGAACCTCGCGCAGCTCGACGAAAAGATCGCCATGCGGGCAGAATCGGTTCAGGCCGGAAAGACCCTGCTGCGGTATATCGATGCCCCCGACGGGGTGCCGGCAGACAGCGTGATCTTCCAGATGACGTTTGTTATCCGCGACCCCACCTTCGACCCGATCTCCAACGACCTGATCGCCTCCGGCAACTTGTTGCTGATCCGGAACGAGCGGCTGAAAAACAGGCTCGCCAACTGGACTTCTGAGGTTAGGCAGCTTCAGGAAGCCGAACTGGAATGGCAGAAGATCCGGACACAGGTGATTATCCCCTTTCTCATACGCAACGGTTTGGACCGGTCCGTTCAGGACGCCTTGTGGAAAAACCAACGCGTTCCCGTCTATGTCCTGGACAGGAATATCGATATTCCCCAGGACCTCGGCCCTTCCCGCCGTCTGCCCGATGCGGAGGCCCTGCTGGCCATGGCCGAGATCGAGGGTATCGCATCGGAGACCATAACCTGGGCGCATCTGGGGAACCTGCAGTCTTTGGGGCTCCGCAATCGGATAGAGGAAATACTGCAGTTGATCCGGGCCGAACGGGATCCCGGAACGCCGGGGGCGCCTGAATAAGGGGAGTGAATGCTCTTGGGGAACCTATTGCCGTACCTGACTCCGTCGCGGGTCGTGCAGCGACCAGAAATAACTCTTGACGTCTTTCACCCAGGTATCGTACATAAAGATAAGGGTAATCTCCTCCGCCGTTTCCAGCACGCCCATAACGATCACCGACCAGAAAAGCCAGGTAACCGGCTCAAAGAACAGCGCATAGAGCACAAAGATGCCCTGCAGCAGGGCTGAGGTCTTGGCCATATAGGTGTGAAAGGCGGTGGCTTTCCCGTATTTGTAATAGGCGATCACCATCTGCAGCAGGTACAGGGTAAGTGCCAGGCCGATGGGCCAGATGTATTCCCTGACAAAGGCGGTTTCATAAACCCAAATTCCGACCAGGCCCGCAGCCAGGGTCAGCTGGTCGCCTATGGAGTCGAGCTGGGCACCGCGCGCGCTCGATATTTTCAGCCGGCGGGCCAGTTGCCCGTCAATGGCGTCGGTGCTGTAACTCACAAGCAGCAGCCAGGTAAAAAGGTCGCGGGAGCCCCAGATCAGGGTCGCGGCCAGCAGCGGGATGGCCAGAATCCTGTAAAAGGAAAACCAATCCGCAATATTGAATTCCTTAAGCGAAAACATGGCGTTGTATTCTGCCCGCAAGTTAGGGGACATTGCGGACCGGGCAAATGATTTTCGTCAGCTGCCTGCCCCGGAACCCCGCCAGAACGGGTACCCCCGGCTATTTCCCGTTGAACCAGATCATGATCCAAACCACAATGGCCACGATGAGC